>JAICUS010000478.1 GCA_025935735.1 Solirubrobacteraceae bacterium
CGGGAGCACGTCCTCGTAGGGGATCGACTCGAGGACGTGGGCGATGCAGTTGAGCCGCGCGCGCCGCTTGTCGTCGGCCTCGACGGTGTACCACGGCGCTTCGGGCGTGTGCGTGTGCAGGAACATCTCGTCCTTGGCGCGCGAGTACTCGACCCAGCGGACGCGCGACTCGAGGTCCATCGGACTGAGCTTCCAGCGGCGCAGCGGGTCCTCGGCCCGCGAGCGGAAGCGCCGCTCCTGCTCGGCGTCGCTGACCGAGAACCAATACTTGCGCAGGATGATCCCGTCGCGCACGAGCATGCGCTCGAACTCCGGGCAGGACCGCAGGAACTCCCGGTACTCGGCGTTCGTGCAGAAGCCCATCACGTGCTCGACGCCCGCGCGGTTGTACCAGGAGCGGTCGAAGAGCACGATCTCCCCGGCCGCCGGCAGGTGGGCGACGTAGCGTTGGAAGTACCACTGCGTGCGCTCCCGGTCCGACGGGGTGCCGAGCGCGACCACCGCCGCCCCGCGCGGGTTCAACGGCTCCACGATGCGCTTGATCGTGCCGCCCTTGCCGGCGGCGTCGCGGCCCTCGAAGATGAGCACGACGCGGGCGCCGGCGTGCTTGATCCAGGCCTGCAGCTTGACCAGCTCGAGGTCCAGCCGCGCGAGCTCGCGCTCATACTCCTTGCGCTTGAGCTTGCCCGGCCCGCTGTCCTCGTCGTCCGCGATGCGCGGACACTAGCGCCGCCGCGCAGGCCCGGTGGCCGCGCGACGCGCCCGTCACTACGGCGCAGCGGCCAGTCGGTCGGCTCGCTCGACGATCCGCGCGACCTCCACCCGGGAATCGGCTCCGAGCTTGGCGAAGATGTTGCGGATGTGCGTTTCGACGGTCTTCGGGCTGAGGAAGAGGTCCTCGGCGATCTGCCGGTTGGTCTGACGGTCGACGATTCGCCGCGCGATCTCGAGCTCGCGCTGCGTCAGCGACGCCACTTCGCCCCCATCCCCTGCGGCCGCCGGCTGGGAGCGTCGGTGGATGCGGTGCCCGAGCCGGCGCAGCTCGCGTTCGGCCTCGTCGCGGTAGCGCATCGCGCTGACGGCGTCGAGCGCCGCCGCGGCTGTCGTCAGCTGTTCCGTCGCGCGCTCACGATCTCCCTGCTGTGCGAGCGCACGCCCCGCCGCGATGCGTGAGAGCGCCGCTTCGATCGGACCCTCGGCGGCATCGGCGATCGCCGCCGAGGCAATGGCAAGCTCGGCGGCGCGGGACGCGTCGCCGGACTGCAGCGCGACCGCCGCGCCGGCGCGATCGGCCCAGGCACGCGCAAGCGGGAGTCCGGCCGCGGTCGCACTCTCGTCGGCGAGCTCGGCCGCGCGCCTCGCCCCGGCGAGATCGCCGAGTGCCAGGCGAATGCGTGTGAGCAGCTCGAGGAAGTAGGACCGCCACGATGGAGCCACGAGCGGCATGTCGGGCCCGCCGGCGGCGCGCTCGAGCAGACCGAGCTCGCGTTCCGGCTTGCCGGCCAGGAAATGGGCTTCAGCGAGCGTGAATGCCACGTAGGCGACGTGGTGACTCGGCTTGCCGTCGTCGGCCACATCGACCGCCTCTTGCGCCGCGGCAAGGCCGCGTTCGACCTCACCGGCCGCAAGCGCGACGATCGAGAGGCCATAGAGCGCCCACGACATCGTCTGCGCGTTGCCGGACAGCCGGGCCGCCTCGACGTTGCCTTCGAGCGGGTCGAGCGCCTCGTGGAGGTTGCCGGTGAACATCCACGTGATGCCGAGAATCGCGAACGCGACCGGGAAGAGCTGGTGCTGGCCGGTGGCCCGGCCGATGGCCAGCGCGCGCCGGGCATGCCCGGAGGCATCGGCGAAGCGATGCAGGTAGAGCTCGGCGCCGGCGAGATGCACGATCGCATCGAGCCGCTTGGCGATCTCGTGGTCCGGCAGCGCGTCGACGAGTCCCGCCGCGCGATCGCGCGCGGGACGCGCCAGCTCGGGAGACCCGGAGAACGCGAACCCGCGCGCGGCGGCGGCGGCGCCCACGGCCTGCAGCAGCGCGACGTCCATCCGGTCGGCGAGGGCCGCGGCGCGCCGCGCCCAGCCGCGCATCGCGTGATAGTCCATGCGGTTGAGGCCGTCCATGGTGAGCTCGACCAGCAGCGTCAGCGTGTCCGGCGACTCTTGCTCGGGCACGCTCTCGAGCGCCGCGAGCAGACGCTCGTGCGCCTGCTCGTGCAGCCCCAGCAGGTGCTCGATCCGGGCGCACCACGCAGCCACCTCGACGCGCTCGCTGACGGCGTGTGGCGGGAGGAGGTCGAGGATCTCCAGCAACGTCGCGTGGCTCGTCGTGAACTGACCGGTCGCGGCCTGCGCCTGGGCCATCGGCAGCAACAACGCGACGCGGTCCTTCACCGGGCTGTCGCCCGGCAGCAACCGCAGCGCGGCCGCGAACCAGCGCGCGGCGGTCGCCGGTGCCTGGGAGCGCACCTCCACGCCGGCCTCGCTCAGCGCGGCGATCGCGCCCGCGTCACCATGGCGCGCGGAGCGTTCGACGTGGTGAGCGCGCGCGGCGACCGGCGCGCCGCGCGCGGCAAGCGCCGCGGCGACGCGCTCATGCGCGCCGATCCGCCACCCGCCGCGCGTCGCCTCGTACACGGCGCGACGCACGATGGGGTGGCGGAAGCGGAAGCGGCGCGGCATGTCCGTCTCGCGCACGAAGTCCGCGCGCACGAGCTCGTCGACCGCATCCAGCACCGCCGGCTCGGGCAGGTCGGCGGCGACCGCCGCGACATCGAGCTCGAACGGGTCGCCGGCGACCGAGGCGGCATCCAGCACGCGGCGGGCCTGGTCGCCCAGCAGGGCGAGCTCCTCGGTCAGGGCCGCCGCGACCAGCGGTGGCACGCGCAGCCCGGCCAGCGCGACGTCCGGCCCCGCTGCGCCCGCTGCTCGCGGCGCCCGCGCGAGCTGCTCCAGGAAGAACGGATTGCCTCCGCTGTCCTCATAGAGGGCGTCGGCCCCGTCGCCCACCAGCGCGCGGGCTTCTTGCGGCGTCAGCGCCGCCAGCTCCAGGCGCGCCAGCGTCCGGTCGCGGTGCGCTCGTTCGAGAGCCGCGGCCAGCCGGCTGGGGAGCTGATGCGGCCGGGCGCCGATCGCGAACAGCACGCCGGCCGCCGGCGGACGGTGCAGCAGCGCGACGAGCAGGTCGACAGAGGCCGGGTCGGCCCAGTGGAAGTCGTCGAGGACCAGGATCAGCGGCTTCGTGGCCGCGAGCTGCTCCAGCAGCTCGCGCAGCGCACGGTGGGTGCGGTAGCGCTCGTGGATCCCGTGATCGCCGGCGGGCCGGGCGGACGCGAGCGAGGGCAGGACCTGACCGAGCTCCGAGCGTACGAGCTCGTCCATCCGCTCCAGGCGCCGCGGGTCGAGGCCGTCGACGTACTCGTCGAGGGCATCGACGAACACCCAGAACGGCAGGTCCTGCTCGAGCTCGGCGCCCGCGCCGGTGAGCACGACGTGGCCGCGTTCGTCGGCGCGCTGTGCGAGCTCGGCCAGCAGGCGGGTCTTGCCGATCCCCGCCGGGCCGATGATCTCGACCGCGCGCGGCTCGCCGCGCTCGAGCGCGTCGAGCGCCTCTGCGAGGACGTCGAGCTCGGCGGTGCGTCCAACGAACGATTCGGCCACCGGTCGAGCATACGTCGGCCGACGCGAATCAGGGTGTCGTCTACGGGTGGCTGCCTGATGTCGGTGGGCGCAGCGGACGGGACGCTGCGGCCATGCACGCGAATCCCTCCTCCGGCGGCCTCGCCGCCCGGGCCGGACGCTGGAGCGCCCGGCACCGCAAGACCGCCATCCTCGGCTGGCTCGCCTTCGTGATCACGGCCGCCGCGCTCGGCGCCGCGCTCGGTAAGAACATGCTCACCTCCAGCCAAGCGGGTGTCGGCGAGTCCGGCCGCGCCGCTCGCGCCGCCGCCGCCGCCTTCCCGCAGAGCGCGAAGGAGAACGTGCTCATCCACAGTGCCGCCCTGACGGCCGACACCCCGGCCTTCGTGAAGGTCACGGCCGACGTACTCCGTCGCCTGCACGCGACCCCGAGCGTGCGCGACATCCGCCGCGGCCCGATCTCGGGCGACCGCCACTCGGCGCTCGTGACCTTCACGATCCCGGGCGACGAGTCGCAGACCCACATGCTCGTCGACGCACCGGTGGCCGCGGTCGCCGCGGCCGCCGAGGCGCACCCGGGCTTCCGCATCGAGGAGTCAGGCGACGCCAGCATGCTGCGGGGCGTCGAGAAGAGCTTCGAGCAGAACCTCGGCAAGGCCGAGTCCACATCGCTGCCGCTGACGCTCGCGATCCTGATCCTCGCGTTCGGCGCGCTGGTCGCGGCCGGCCTGCCGCTGCTGCTCGCGGTCACCGGGGTCGCGGCGACGCTCGGGCTGGTCGGGCCGCTGAGCCAGTTGATCCCCGTCGACCAGACGATCAGCAACGTGATCCTGCTCATCGGCCTCGCCGTGGGCGTCGATTACTCGCTGTTCTACCTGAAGCGCGTCCGTGAGGAGCGCGCCGCCGGCCGCTCCAACGAGGCGGCGATCGAGGCGGCCGCCGCCACCTCCGGCCGCGCGGTCCTGGTGTCGGGCCTGACGGTCATGATCGCCATGGCCGGGATGTATCTCGCGGGCTCCGCGACGTTCGTCTCGCTCGCCACCGGCACCATCCTCGTCGTGGCGGTGTCCGTGCTGGGCTCGCTGTCGGTGCTTCCCGCCGCGCTGTCGGCGCTCGGCGACCGCGTCGAGAAG
>JAICUS010000024.1 GCA_025935735.1 Solirubrobacteraceae bacterium
GAAGATCGCGCTGGGCGATCGCGCGCACGAAATCCCGATCTCCTCGCTGAAGTCGTCGATCGTGCATCTGCTCGGCGCGGCCGGCGCCGTGGAGGCGGTGGCAACGATCCTCGCGCTGCGCGACCGGATCGCCCCGCCGACGCTGGGCCTCGAGCACCCCGGCGAGGGGCTCGACCTGGATTACGTCCCGCACTCCGCCAAGCCCCTGGACATCGACGGCCGGCCCGCCATCGCGCTGTCCTCGTCGTTCGGCTTCGGCAAACACAACGCCGTGCTCTGTCTGGAGGCTGTGTGAGACAGGTTTCGCCCTACGGTGCTCGCAAGCTCGCACCTGCGGGCGACGTTACGGTCACCGACCCCGTTGATCGCCTGAGCCCGATCGAGCGCCTCGAAGCGCTCTGCGACCCGGGCTCGCTGACCCTGCTGCGCTCGGAGGTGCGGTCCCGCCGCATGGGCGAGCGCGCGCAGGCCGGCGACGGCGTGATCGCCGGGTCGGGGCGGGTCGACGGGCGCCCGGTGTTCTGCTACGCCCAGGACCCCTCGTACCTCGGCGGGTCGCTGGGCGAGCAGCACGCCGACTCGATCGTGCGGGTGCTGCGGCTGGCCGGGCGGGCCAGGGCGCCGGTGGTCGGCTTCATCGAGTCCGGCGGGGCGCGCCTGCAGGAGGGCACCGCCGCGCTGGCCGGCTACGCGCGGATCTTCCGCGAGCACGTCGCGCTGAGCGGGCGCGTCCCGCAGATCTCCGTGGTCTGCGGCGCCTCGGCCGGCGGCGGCTCCTACTCGCCGGCGCTGACCGACTTCGTGGTCATGACCGAGCGCGCGACGATGTTCCTCACCGGCCCCGCCGTGGTCCAGGAGGTCATGGGCGAGGAGGTGAGCGCGTTCTCGCTCGGCGGCCACAAGGTGCACGAGCGCAACGGCGTGGCGCACTTCGTCGCCGCCGACGACGCCGACGCCGCGCTGCTGGTCCGCGACCTGCTCGACCACCTGCCCTCCCACGACGGCGAGCGCGCGCCGCGCTGGCGCGCCGCCGGCCCGCCCGGCTACGCCGTCTCGGCGCCGGTGCCGGACTCCGACCGCTCCGTCTACGACGTGCGCGACGTCGCGCGCGGCATCCTCGACGGCGGCCGGCTGCTCGAGTTCGCGCCCAAGTGGGCGCGCAACATCGTCTGCGGCTTCGGCCGGCTCGACGGGCGCCCCGTCGGCGTGGTGGCCAACCAGCCCAAGTACCTGGGCGGCGTCCTCGACGCCGAGTCCGGATCCAAGGCCGCCCGCTTCGTGCGCACCTGCAACGCGTTCGGCCTGCCGCTGGTCGTGCTCGTCGACACGCCCGGCTTCCTGCCCGGCACCTCCCAGGAGGCCGCCGGGGTCATCCGCCACGGCGCCAAGCTCGTGCACGCGTTCGCCGAGGCCACCGTGCCCAAGGTGACCGTGGTGCTGCGCAAGGCCTACGGCGGCGCGTTCATCGCCATGAACGCCCGCGACCTCGGCGCGGACTACGTGTTCGCCTGGCCGCTCGCCCAGCTCGGCGTGATGGGCGCCAAGCAGGCCGTGACGATCGTGCACCGGCGCGACATCGCCGCCGCCGACGACCCCGTCGCCGCGCGCGACGAGCTCGCCGCCGGCTACGCGGAGGAGCACCTGTCGGCGAGCATCGCCGCCGCCGAGGGGTACGTCGACGAGGTCATCCTGCCCGACGACACCCGCCGGCGCCTCTGCGACGCCCTGACCACCCTCGACGCCGCGGCGCACCCCGCGCCCGGAGTGAGGAACATCCCGCTGTGACACAACTCGAAGGCAAGAAGCTCCTGATCACCGGCGTGATCAACCGCGAGTCGATCGCCTATGAAGTGGCCAAGCAGGCCCAGGCGGCCGGCGCGGAGATCGTCCTGACCGGCTTCGGCCGGGCCAAGCGGATGACCGACCGCTCGGCGCAGAAGCTCGACCCGGTGCCCGACGTGCTCGAGCTCGACGTCAACAAGCCGGAGGACATCGAGGCGGTGGCCGACGACCTGCGCGACCGCTGGGGTCACGTCGACGGCATCCTGCACGCCATCGCCTTCGCCCCTGAGGACGCGCTGGGCGGCAACTTCCTCAACACGCCGCCGGAGAGCGCGGTGATGGCGTTCCAGACCTCGGCCTACTCGCTGAAGGCGCTGGCCGCCGGGCTGGCCGACCTGTATCCGGAGGAGGGCGCTGCGGTCGTCGGGCTCGACTTCGACGCCACGGTCGCCTGGCCGGTCTATGACTGGATGGGCGTGGCCAAGGCGGCGCTGGAGTCCACGGCGCGCTACCTGGCCCGCGACCTCGGGCCGAAGAAGGTGCGGGTGAACCTCGTGTCCGCCGGCCCGCTGGGCACGCTGGCCGCCCGCGGCATCCCCGGCTTCGGCGACCTCGCGTCGGCCGGGCAGCGCCAGGCGCCGCTCGGCTGGGACGTCGAGGACCCGGGCCCCGTCGCGTCGACCATCGTGTTCCTGCTGTCCGACGCCGCGCGGGCCATCACCGCGGAGATCATCCACGTCGACGGCGGCTTCCACGCGATGGGGACGGCGCTGGCGCCGGTCCAGGAGGAGGTTTCGGCGTGAAGCCGCCCGTCTTCCTCACCGGCGGCACGGGCTTCCTCGGCATGGAGGTGATCGCCCGGATCCTCGAGCGCGGCGACCGCGAGGTGCTGGCGCTCGTACGCGCCTCCGACCAGACGGCGGCCGAGGCGCGCCTGGACGACGTGCTGGCCAAGCTGTGGCGCGACCCGTCGCCCTACCGGCCGCGGCTGCGCGCCGTGGTCGGCGAGCTCACGCAGCCGGGGCTGGGCATGGCGCCGCGCGACCGGGCGGCGATCGCCGAGGAGGCCGGCGCGGTCATGCACTGCGCGGCCTCGATCTCGTTCGACTTGCCGCTGGAGGAGGCGCGGACGATCAACGTCGAAGGCACGCGCGAGGTGATCGGCTTCGCCCGCCAGGCCAAGTCGCTGGGTCGCCTGGACCGCTTCGTGCACGTCTCCACCGCCTACGTCGCCGGCATCACGAAGGGCACGTTCCGCGAGCGCCAGCTCGACACCGGCCAGGAGTTCCGCAACACCTACGAGCAGACCAAGTGGGAGGCCGAGCACGTCGTCGCCGACGCGAGCGACCTCGCGCCCGTGGTCGCCCGACCGTCGATCGTCATGGGCGAGTCGACGTCCGGCTGGACGCCCGCGTTCAACGTGCTGTATTGGCCGATCCGCGCGTTCACCCGCGGCCTGTTCGACGAGGTGCCCGCGCGGCCGGAGGCGATGGTCGACGTCGTGCCGGTCGACTACGTGGCCGACGCGCTCGTCCACCTGCTCGAGCACAACGGCACCTCCGGCGTGCTCAACCTGACCGCCGGCCGCGACGCGATCACGGTCGGCCACCTGGTCGAGACGACCGCGGGCGTGCTGGGCCGCGAGGCGCCGCCGATCGTCCCGCCGGGCAGCGTCGGCACCGGCTCCGCCCACGCCGACGACCACGCCGAGGTCTACTTCCCCTACTTCGACATGGACATGGTGTTCGACGACTCGCGCGCCCGGGCGCTGCTCGGCCCGGCGGGCATCCGCTGCCCGGCGTTCGACGAGTTCTTCCCGCACATGATCGAGTACGCCCAGAGCACGCGCTGGGGCAAGAGCCCGCTGACGCGCGAGGAGGCCCAGGCGGCGGCCACCGCCGCCGCCTGACCGCGGCGGCCCGCATCATGCGGAGCCTGGTGGGCCGAGCAGGTCATGGGGGAGCTTGGCCAGGCCGCGAGAGACGAGGTCCCGCACGTCGCAACTCGCGAGCGGCGTTCCGGTCCGCTCGGCGCCCGCGATGTACGCCGCGTCGTAGGCGCTGATCGTGTGCTCACGCGACAGCTCGGCGGCCCGCTCGGCGAGCGCCCGGTCGACCCGGACGAGCACTCCGAGCTCCGCGATCGCCCAGACGCGCTCGCGCAGCCGCCGGCTCGCCGCCGGATCGCGCCAGCGAACCTCTGCGACGTTGGTGAGCTCGTAGGCGGCGAGGTCGATCGTGGCCAGCGCGCCGGTGCGCAGCAGGTCCGCGGCGGCGGAATGGTTGGCGTCGTCGAGGTCCTCGGCGGCGAGCAGCACGCTCGCGTCGAGGAAGATCAAGCCGGCCGCCCGGCCTTCAGCTCGCGCACGACGTCGCCGCCGTGCCCGCGCGCCTGCCCTTCGTGCTCGATCATCCGCTCGGCGAGCAGCCGCTCGCGCTCGCCCAACGCCGCCTCGGCCAACTCGCGAAGCGTCGCGCTGCGGGTGCTGCCCCGCTCGGCGGCCTGCGCGTCGAGGCGCGCGAGCAAGTGGTCGGGAAGCGAGATCATCACCTTGGCCACGGATGGAGTATACCCGGTAACACCGGGGTCCGGGGTTTGAGGCTCCGCGCCCGCGGGCAACGGTCACCACGCGATGTCCGGAGTGCCGCATGAGGGCCGGATGACGACCGGGGAGGAGCAGGCGGCGCGCTCGCACGGCGGTGCGCGCTGGTGGTACCTGCTGCTGGTGCTGCCCTTCATCGGGCTGCTGATCGTGCCGATCTACGCGCACGAGACGCCGAAGCTGTTCGGCTTCCCGTTCTTCTACTGGTACCAGTTCGCCTGGGTGATCGTGGCGGCGCTCCTCACGATCTTCGTCTACAAGGCAACCCGCCCGCCCACGCGGCCGCCGCGATGAGCGTCTTCGCGGCTCAGATCCAAGAAGCGCACAACACCGACGCCACCGCGCTGATCATCTTCATCCTGCTGTTCGTCGCGGTGACCGTGATCGGCTTCGTCGCGGTGCGCTGGCGGGCGGCGAAGCTGACGAGCCTCGACGAGTGGGGGCTGGGCGGCCGGCGCTTCGGCACCGTCGTCACCTGGTTCCTGCTCGGCGGCGACCTCTACACGGCCTACACGTTCGTGGCCGTCCCGGCGCTCGTGTTCGGCGCGGGCGCGGTCGGCTTCTTCGCGCTGCCCTACACGATCATCGTCTATCCGCTCGTGTTCCTCTGGATGCCGCGGATGTGGACGGTGTGCAAGGCCAACGGCTACGTCACGCCGGCCGACTTCGTGCGCGGCCGCTACGGCTCCAAGGCGATGCCGCTGCTGGTCGCGCTGACCGGGATCCTGGCCACGATGCCGTACATCGCGTTGCAGCTCGTGGGCATCCAGGTGGTGCTGGGCGCGCTGGGCGTCAAGGGCGACTGGCCGCTGGTGATCGCCTTCATCATCCTCGCCGCCTACACCTACCAGAGCGGCCTGCGGGCGCCGGCGCTGATCGCCGTGGTCAAGGACGCGCTGATCTACCTGACGGTGATCGTGGCCATCGTCTACATCCCCGGCAAGGTCGGCGGCTTCGGGCACATCTTCGACGCGGCCGGCAAGGCGCTGCCCAAGAACGACCCGCCGGGCGCCCTGATCCCCGGCACCGGGCAGGCGCAGGTGGCCTACGCCACGCTGGCGTTCGGCTCGGCGCTCGCGCTGTTCCTGTACCCGCACGCGATCACCGGCGTCCTGAGCGCCAAGAGCGCGCAGGTCGTACGGCGCAACTCGGCGATCCTGCCCGCCTACTCGTTCGTGCTCGGCCTCATCGCCCTGCTCGGCTACATGGCGATCGCCCGTGGCATCAAGCCGACGAACGCGAACTTCGCCGTGCCGGACCTCTTCCTCAACGTCTTCCCGTCCTGGTTCGTGGGCATCGCGTTCGGCGCGATCGCCATCGGCGCGCTCGTGCCCGCCGCGGTGATGTCGATCGCCGCCGCCAACCTGTTCACGCGCAACGTGTGGAAGGAGTACGTCCACCGCGACGCCGACCACGAGGAGGAGGCCCGCGTGGCCAAGCTCACCTCGCTCGTGGTCAAGGTCGGCGCGCTGCTGATCATCATCCTCGCGCCGGTCAAGTACGCGATCGACTTCCAGCTGTTGGGCGGCGTGTGGATCATCCAGACGCTGCCGGCGATCATCGTCGGCCTCTACTCGCGCTGGTTCCACCGCTGGGCGCTGGTCTGCGGCTGGGCCTGCGGCATGACGTTCGGGACGATCATGGCCGCCGCGAACTCGTGGGCCTCCGTCACCACGGTGTTCGGCATCAAGTCCTACACGGCGTTCTCGGCGCTGATCCTCAACCTCGTCGTCTCGGTCGGGCTCACTCTGATCCTGCGGGCGACGGGCGCGCGCGACGAGCTCGACGAGACGCGCCCGGAGGACTTCGACGAGCTCGCCGAGGGCGCCCCGGCGCACCGCTTCGAGCGCGAAGAAGCCGGCGTCGCCCGCCCGGCCTAACGCGCCCCGGCGCTGCGCTCGATCGCCCTCCGGAGCGCCGCGACCGCCGGCGCCAGCGCGTCCGTGTGCGCGATCGGCAGCCCGCTCACCTGTTCGAGCAGCGTCGCCGAGCGGGCGAGCCGCGCCAGCGTCTCGTCCGGCAGGCGCGCCGGCCGGTCGAGTGCCCGGCACGCCGCCTGAAGCGCGTCGCGCATCGCGGCGGCGTCGTCCACCGCGACCGGCAACAGCTGGTGCGTGTCGTGGTGGATGACCACGGCGCCCGCGCCCGCGCCACCGGCCGCCGCCGCGGCCAGCGCGATCCAGAACGCCGAGCGATCCGGCAGGTCGCTGAGCAGGGCAAGCGCCCCGCGGGCCACCAGCCAGACCCAGCCGCCGAGGGCGGCGCCGTAGACGAGCGCGAGCCCGTTGTCGTGCTTGACGCGCAGGCTTCCGGCGAGCCGGTAGCGCGCACGGGGACGCTCGCTGAACACGCCGCCGTGGGGCGCGCCGAACGCCGAGCTCGGCAGGCCGAGTTGCCGCTCGAGGTACTTCGCCCGATGGACGGACCAGTTGTAGAGCTGGCTGTTGCGCAGCTCGTAGACGAGCACGCCGACGGTCGCGACGAACCCGAGCAGGCCCACCCCGAGCTGCGTCTCCGGCCGGCCGTCCCCGAGCACGGCGAGGGTGACGCCGGCGATCGACGGCACCAGCGCCAGGAGGCGGAAGCGGATGTCGGAGAGCGCCCTGAACATGTCGGCGCTCATCGTGTAGTCGAGCTCGAGCCGGTCGGGGGGTTCCGCCATCGCGCCGTCTCTAATGCGGCGCCGTCGGTGCGCCGGGATCCGGCGTGAGCTGTGCACCATTGCCGGACGGCACCGGGTTCTCGGCCAGCGCGCGCTGGAGCTGAGCGAGCACGGCTTCGCTCGATCCCGGTTCGCCGGTGCGTCGCACCCGGTAGGACTGCAACGCCGGCAGGATCGCCCAGTTGACGATCGTCTCGTTGGCGAACCCGGTGGTGAACGCGGTCGCGAAGTCGAGGACGGAGCCCCAGGTGTCGTCGTAGATGACGAGCGCGTAGGCCGTAGCGGCCACGGCCGCGCGCAGCAGCGTCCAGAACAGGTCACGCAGCACCTGCAGCAGGTAGAGGCGGGTCAGCACGGTGTCCGGCGGTCTCGCGGGGCTCGGGATCGCGGGGTGCTGGGCCACGTCCAAGAGCTCCTCGGTCAGCTGCCGCGCGGAGTCGACGCGCTGATCGATCGTGTTGGGCAGCTCGACCTCCAGCTGGGTCATGACGTCGCCGAGCGCTTTGATCGCCGTCTTCAGATCGACCTGCAGCCGGAGCACGTCCTCTGTCGTCCGCTGCGCGCGCGGGGGAAGGCGCCGCTCGATGGTCTGCTCATTGGCGGCCCGCAACCGCTGCTTGATGTCCTTGCGCCGGAGTGCCCCTGCGACGCGCTCGTCGGCGGCGGCCGCGCCCTCGAGCGCGCGACGCAGCTCCCACAGCACCTTCCAGCGGCCGAGCAGCTCGCCGGCGGCGGCCAGGTCGCCGCGCAGCTGCTCTGCCTCGGCCTCGTCGCCCGGGGCGCGCAGCTGCGCTCTCGCGAGCAGTTCATCCGCCTCGCGATAAGCCAGGCATGTGGTGAACGGGACGTTGCCCCGCATCGGCGGCTCGCTGGCGAGCAGGCGGCCGGTGGCTCGGGCCACGCCCTCGACGCCGATCCAGCGGTCGATCTGCGCGACCAGGTCGCCCGTCCGGGCGATCGCCTCGTCGAAGTCGAGCTCATCCTGCGCCGTCCGGATGTGCCAGATCAGCGCGGCGCTCCCGTGCTTGCCGGGATAGGGCCCGATCGTCACCCCGGGCCCTGGCCGAGGTTCGAGCAGGCCCTTGAGCTCGTAGCTCGCCGCCCGCCCGCCGCTGCTGCCGAGCTCGTGGTCGTAGCGCGACAGGGCGCTGCGCACCTCGAGCTCGAGCAACCGCCGCTTGCGACGCACTCCAGCCCGCTGTACGAGCCACCCGCCCAGCGCAGCGCCCAGGAACACCACGAGTACGGCGAGCGCGAGCGAGTCACCCACCGTGACCTCCACGGCCAGCGCCGGGCCGCCTGGCGACGCCGGCTCGAGCGGCAGCGAACCGGACATCTCGCCGACTCCTTCGAAGTCCGTCGCAGCGACGGTCGCCACGATCGCGTCGTCCCCTTCGCCGATGACGCCGTTCTCGACGAGGCTCAGGCGCGCCGCGGTGCCGTCGCCGTTGCGTAGCAGGGCCGATCCCAGCTCGTCATTGAACGCGGGGCGCTCGAGCCGACCGACGCCGTCCCCGCGTATGGCCACCTGCGCCTCGGAGTGGCAGGTTCCGAGGATCAGCCAGCAGGCGCGGATCACCCGCAGCCGGACGACGGTCGGCGCGAACCGCGCCGGCGGCACGCCTGCCCTGATCTGCAGCTCCGCCGGGAAGGGCGTGCCGCGCCGCGGCGTGTCGTACAGCGTGGCGACGAGCGTGCCGTCGATCGCCGACAACGGCTGCGTGGACGGGACCCTGAAGCGGAGGTCCACTGCCAGCAGCTGGTGCGGGAGCATGCGCACGACGCCGCGGCGGGGTCGCTCGGCCGCCACCAGCGGGCTTCTGTCGCGCGGGCGTCCGACGATCCGCACAGGCTCGCCGCGCACGGGGAAGTAGCGCAGCCGCAGGTGCCCCTTGACCCGCGCGTCGCTGCGCACCACCACGGTCGCCAGGCCGCTCCAGCCTCCGCCGGTGGCGTCGGGCGTGAGCCTCACGGCGCGCGGTCGCGGCGTGCCGCCTTCGAAGACGAGCCGGCCCGGTGCGGCCGTGGCGACTGCCGGGCCGGCGAGCACGACAGCCAGCGGTGCAGCGCAGGCCCATCCTCGGGCGGTCATGGCGGGACGACCCTACGCCGGTGTCACCGCGCGACGCAACCCGAGGGCCCCGCCGGCGCGGCTCAGTGGCGATCCGCCTCCGGCTGGAGTACGTTCCGGCCGACGCGATCTGCCGAAGGAGGGTCGGACGGATGACGAAGGAAGCGGTCGTGCCCGAGGAGCGGGCGCAGGGTCAGCTGCGCCGCGAGCTGCGGTTCTGGGAGGCGATCGCGATCTCGGTCGGGATCATGGCCCCGACGGCCGCGATGGCGCTCAACGGCGTCGCGCCCGCCGGCCTGGTCGGGCGCGCGGTGCCGCTGGCGTTCCTGTTCGCGGCGATCGCCATCGCGCTGATCTCGTACTCGTTCATCCGCCTGACGCGGTTCTTCAACCACTCCGGCTCGGCGTACGCGCTCGTCGGCGTGACGCTCGGCCCGCGCGCCGGGTTCTTCGCCGGCTGGGCGCTGCTGGCCACCTACGGCTGCTTCATCGCGGCGAACATCGCCGAGATCGGGCTGTTCGGGACCTCGTTCCTCGACAGCACCGGCATCTGGCACAACCCGTCGTGGATCGTCATCTCGCTCGTCGCCGCCGCGCTCGTGTGGTTCCTCGCCTATGGCGACGTCCGGGTGGCGACGCGGGCGCTGCTGTCCTTCGAGGGCATCTCGGTGACGCTGATCCTGATCCTGGTCGTCGTCATCTTCTGGAAGGTCATCGGCGGCTCGGCGCCCAACGGGCAGGGCTTCACGCTCTCGCCCTTCGTCCCCGCCGCGGGCACCACGGTCGGCGCGGTGGCGTTCGCTTCGGTGTTCGGGCTGCTGTCCTTCGGCGGCTTCGAGGGCGCGGCCGCGCTCGGCGAGGAGACCAACGACCCGCGGCGCAACATCCCGCTGGCCATCGCCTGCGCCGTCGGGTTCTGCGGCGTCTTCTACACGATCGTGATGCTCGCCCAATCGCTGGGCTTCGGCATCGACGCCGAGGGGACGAAGGCGTTCGCGTCCTCCAGCGCGCCGCTCGGCGACCTCTCGCAGCGCTACGTCGGCAAGGGGATGGAGGACGCGATCGACTTCGGCGCGACGCTCAGCGCGTTCGCGAGCTGCCTCGGCTGTGCCGCGGGCGCCTCGCGGATCCTGTTCGCGCTGGGCCGCGACGGGTTCGTCACCCGCCGCCTCGGCGAGGCGTCCGAGCGCACCGGGTCGCCGGCCAACGCGCTCGCGGTCGTGATGGTGCTCGGGCTGCTCGCCACGATCGCCCAGCGCATCAATGACACGAGCGCGGTCAACGCGTTCTTCTACCCGGGCACGATCGGCGTGCTGTCGATGCTCGTGGCCTACTTCGTCGTGCAGTTCGGCGCGGCGAAGTTCCTCCACCTCGAGCGCCGCGAGCCGCGCTGGCGCTCCCTCATCCTCGTCCTGGCCACCGCCGCCATCGTCTACACCTTCTACAAGCAGGTCTGGCCGCGGCCCGCGCACCCCTACAACGTGTTCCCGTTCCTCGTCGCCGGCTGGTGCGCCGTCGGCATCGCCATCACGCTCGCGTTCCCGCGCCTGAGCCGCCGGATCGGTCGGAACCTGGCCGAGGCCGAGGGCATCGCCGGCGCCCCCGCCGGGCCGCCCGCCTGATCGGCGGGCGACCGTAGGCGGCGTCAGCCGACCGCGGTGATCGACGTGCAGATCGCGTAGACGGTGAAGGCGGTGTCGGCGCCGCCCGGATCGTTGGTGTTCCAGACGTGCGCCGTCCAGGCGGTGCCGCCGGCATCCGGGTAGCCGTCGATCTGGAACGGCACGCTGGGATCGGCGGTCTGCACGCCCCCACCGAGGACGTGCTGCCCGGCGTCGCAGCTCGCGGTGGCAGCGCCGGCGGAAAACGCGGGCGCGCTGCCCGCCGCGGTCTTGTAGGTCACGTGGTCCAGCGCCGCGGCCGCCACAGCGTGGACCGCATTGGTGGCACTCGTCGCGTTGGCCGCCGAGTCGGCGGCCGCGGCAGAGGGGACCTTGCCGAGCGTCGCGACGCGGATGTCGGCCCCCGTCAACGAGCCGTTGGCCACCTTGGCGCCGTTGACCGCGCCGTGCCTGATCGCCGCGCGGGTCACGGCGTTGCGCTTGAGCTGCCGCGGGCCGACGCTGTGCGCGGGCAGGGAGGCGGCCGCGTACGCGCCGCCGCCGAGCGCCAGGAACAGCGCGAGCGTCGACGTCACCCCGGCGTAGGTCGGCCGGATTCGCCGCGTCATCTGAGACCTCCTCGTGAAGCGGGTCGGGTCGGTCTCGACGCTAAGCGCGGCGGGGGGCCGGCGCATCGGGCGGACGCTCTATCTCGCGCCGCCCGAGCACCCGATCTTCACGCCCGGGCGGGACGGTGATCGTCGGCGATGACGGGCCACTGGTCCGCCGGCCCGGGCGGCGCGGCAGACCGCGGGCGGCCGGACGCCGCCCGCCGGCGGGGGGACTCGACGAGCGCGTAGCCCGTCCCGCCGGCGCGGATGATCGTGCGCACGTGGCCGAGGTCGGCGCGGCGCGGCGTGTGCTCGCGGGGGCGCCTCACGCGGTCACCCCGCCGAACGCCCGCACGGACAGGTCGTTCCAGCGTTCCCACTCCTCGAGGCGGCGGCCGTACTCGGCCACGAGCGGCTCGAGCGTGCGCGGGTCGCGCGCGGTGGCCGCCACGCGGTCGCCGCGGGCCAGCGCGGCCTCGGCCCAGACGCGGCCGAACCCCTTGGAAGTGCCGGTTATGAACCAGACCTTGGACATCGCGTGGTCTCCTCTAAACTTGAAGCGGAGGCGGACTCCGGTTGAACGGAACCGTATCACAGAACCGGAGGGACCCTCCGCTTAGGTCATGACGAAGACGCTCAGAGCCGACGCCCAGCGCAACCGCGACCGCCTGCTGGCCGCGGCCGTCGCGCTGTTCTCCGAGGCCGGCCAGGACGTCAGCCTGGAGGCGGTGGCCAAGCGCGCGGGCGTGGGCATCGGCACGCTGTACCGCCACTTCCCGACCCGCGACGCGCTGCTGGAGGCCGCCTACCGCAACGAGGTCTGCCAGCTCTCGGAGGCGGCCGACGCGCTGCTGGCCGCGCACCCGCCCGACGAGGCGCTCGCGCTCTGGCTGGACCGCTTCGTGGCCTACGCCGGCGCCAAGCGCGGGATGGGCACCGCGCTGCGCGCCATGGTCGCCTGCTCGGACCTGTTCGCCGACGCGCGCGCCATGAACCTCGCGGCGATCTCGCGGCTGCTGGCCGCGGGCGCGGCCGCGGGGACGATCCGCTCGGACGTGCGCGCCGAGGACGTCCTGCACGCCATCGGCGCGATCTGGTCGCTGGGCGACGACGGCTGGGACGAGCAGGCCCGGCGGCTGCTGCGCCTGCTCATGGACGGCCTGCGCTACGGCGCGTAGCGCAGGCCGCCCGAGAGAACCGTCAGGCCTTGGGGACGCCGTTCGCCGGCGGCGAGACCGCGGCGCCCGTGAACGGCTGGATCGCCCCGGACTGGTCGTCGGTGGTCATCGGCTGGCCCTGCAGCTCGACCGCGCCGTTCTTGACCACGCCGATCTGCACGCCGGTGAACCCCGCGTGCGACTGCTTGCTGTAGCGGAACGGGGTGAGCCCCGGCCCGCGCAGGTTCGACGACTCGATCGTCTTGATGATCGACTGCCGCGTCGGGTTGGTCCCCGCCTTGGCCAGCGCGTCCACGAACGTGTAGGCCATCGCCAGGCCATAGCCCACGTTGCCGTCCCACGGCAGCTTCGCGATGTACTTGTCGTGGATGCCCTTGAACAGCGACGTCCACGGGTTCGCCGTGTCGCCCAGCGAGGGCAGGTAGCCGTCCGTGATCATCCCGTCGGCCAGCGAGGCCGGCGCCTTGCCCTTCGAGAAGGCCTTCAGCAGCCCGCCGAGCGTCGTCGGGTCCGAGCCGACGCTGGAGACGACCAGCTGCGGCTTGTAGTTGAGCTTGAGGTCCGTGAGGATCTCCAGCGCGGTGAACGCCGGGATCGAGAACGAGGCGATCACCTCGGCGCCGGACTGCTGGATCTTCTGCATCTGCGGCCCGATGTTGACGTTGGTCGGGTCGTAGGTCTGGCGCGTGACGACCTGCGACTTCGGGATCTCCATGTCCAGGCCCTTGGCGCCGTCGGCCCCGAAGTCGTCGCTCTGCAGGAAGTAGGCGACCTTCTTGCCCTTGAAGTGCTGGGCGATGTACTGCCCGAGCACCTTGCCCTCGACCAGGTAGTCGGGCTGCCAGCCGAACGTGTACGGGTGCTTCTGCGGGTCGTCCCAGCACAGGCAGCCGGAGGACACGAAGATGTCCGGCACGCGCGACGAGTTCAGATAGTCGACGACCTTGGTGTGCGTCGGCGTGCCCAGGCCGCCGAGCATCGCGAAGATCTTGTCCTGCAGGACGAGCTGCTTGGTCACCTTGACCGTGTTGACGGGGTTGTAGCCGTCGTCGCGCACGATCATCTTCAGCTTGCGGCCGTGGATGCCGCCGTGGTCGTTGACGTACTGGAAGTACGCCTGGATGGCCCGCGGGATCTCGCTGTAGCCCGGCGCCGCCGGCCCGGTCAGCGGGAAGTGGCCGCCCACCGTCACGCTGGTCGCCGTGATGCCGGGCGCCGAGGCCGTCGGCTTGCCGCCGGTCGACCCGCTGCCGCTGCCGCCGCCCCCGCTCGAGCCGCACGCGGCCACCGCCAGGGCGAGCACCGTCCCGAGTATCGGTAGATACCTCATCGCACGCTCTCCTCCTTCCGCAGCTCCTCGCCGCTCTCCGCCCGCGGCTCGTCACCGCGGGATCGCTCCTTCCAGAACCCCGTCACCCGTCCCACCGCCCCCATGAGCCCCTGGGGCGCCAGCGGCATCAGCAGGATCAGCACCAGCCCGTAGACCGCCAGCGCGAGGTTGGCCTGCACGCCGCCGGACAGGTTCAGCCCCCGGCTCAGGTCGTCCGCCCACTGCGGGATGAGCACGATCAGGGCCGCGCCCATCGCGGCGCCGAACAGGCTCCCCAGCCCGCCCAGGATCGCGCCCGTGAGCAGCTGCACCGACAGCACCAGCGTGAACGCGCCGGGCGCCGCCACCCCCGTCACCACGACCAGGAGCCCGCCGGCCAGCCCGGCGCACGCGGAGCTGACCACGAACGCCAGCACCTGCGTGCGAGCCACGTTGATGCCGGCCAGCCGCGCGGCCACCTCGTCGTCGCGCACCGCCCGCAGCGAGCGCCCGATCCGGCTGCGCGTCAGGTTGGCCAGCACGAGATAGACGATCAGCGCGCCCAGGCAGGCGATGCAGGCCTGCCAGCGCTCCAGCGGGAACGTCTCGCCCAGCCACAGCGGCGGCGGCGAGGGGGCGACCGACAGCCCGTTGTCGGCGCCGAGAAAGTGGGGGAAGCGCTGCGAGAGCGCCGGCAGCCCGACGGCCAGCGTGAGCGTCGCGCCGGCCAGGTAGGGGCCGCGCAGCCGCGCCGCCGCCGCGCCGGCGAGCACGCCGGCCAGCGCGCCGGCCAGCGTGCCCAGCGCGAGCGCCACCGCCAGCGGGGGGCCGGTCCCGCTGTCGCCCAGGACCTTCGCCGTCGTGTACGCGCCGACGGCCATGAGCGCCCCATGGCCGAGCGAGATCTGCCCGTTGAGGCCGGTCAGCACCGTCAGCCCGGCGACGCCGCAGAACAGGTAGGCCATCGTGGCCAGCTGCAGGTCGTTGAACTGGCCCAGCGCGCCGCTGAGGAACCACAGGATCACGCCGGCCACGACGGCGATCGTCAGGTGCCTGGGCAGCGTCCTAGACACGGCGCTCCGCCGCGTGCGCGAACAGGCCGCTCGGGCGCACCATCAGCACCGCGACCAGGATCACCAGCGCGCCCAGCGTGACCACCGACGCACCGACGTAGCCGGACACGTAGCTGAGCGCGACGCCGAGGACCAGGCCGCCCACCACCGCTCCCGGCGGGCTCTCCAGCCCGCCGAGCACCGCGGCGGTGAAGCCGAACACCAGCACGGTGTCGAAGCTCGAGGGCGACACGAACACCGACGGCGCCACCAGGACCCCGGCCAGGGACCCGGCCATCGAGGCGAGCGCCCAGCCGGCGGTGAACATCCGCCCGACCCGCACGCCGAGCAGCCGCGACACCTCGGGCGCGAACGCGGCGGCGCGCATCTGCAGCCCGAGGCTCGTACCCCGGAACAGCAGCACGAGCGCCACCAGCAGCACCGCGACCACGATCACGATGAACAGGTCGTTGGGCGCGAAGAACAGCGAGTGGCCGCCGATCCGGTAGCCGCGGATGGAGAACGCGGGCGGGAAGCCCTTCGGGTTGCCGCCCCAGATCATCCCGGCGACGGCCTCGAGCAGCACGAGCAGCCCGAGCGTGACGATGATCGCGTTCAGCGGCGGGCCGCCCTCGATCGGCCGCACGACGACCCGCTCGACCACCGCGCCGAGCACGAGCCCGCTGACCAGCGCGGCCACGAAGCCGGCGACGTAGGACGCGCCGGAGTCGATCAGCGCCCAGGCGATGAACGTGGTCAGCATCAGCATCCCGGCCTGGGCGAAGTTGAGGATGCGCGTGGCGCGCCAGATCAGCACGAGCGACAGCGCGACGGCGGCGTAGATCGCGCCGTTGGAGATGCCATTGAGGGTGAGGTCGACAAAGCGCTGCATCAGAACCCCAGGTAGGCGTGGCGCAGTGTCTCGTCTGCGGCCAGCGCGCCCGGCGCGTCGACGGCCGCGATCCGGCCGAGCGCGAGCACGATCGCCCGGTCGGCCACCGACAGGGCGCTGCGGGCGTTCTGCTCGACCAGCAGGACGGTCAGCCCGCTGCGGTCGCGCTCGTCGCGCAGCAGCGCGACGATCTGCGCGGCCACCCGGGGCGCCAGCCCGAGCGACGGCTCGTCGAGCAGCAGCAGCCGCGGGCGCGCCATCAGCGCGCGGCCGATCACCAGCATCTGGCGCTCGCCGCCCGACAGCGTCCCGGCCGGCTTGGCCCGCCGCTCGCGCAGCGCGGGGAAGAGCGCGTAGATGCGGTCGCCGTCGTCCGCGCGCCGCCACAGGCCGCCGAGCCTCAGGTTCTCCTCGACGGTCAGCTCGGTGATCACGCCGCGGCCCTCGGGGACGTGGGCGATGCCCAGCCGGGCGATGTCCTCGGCCGCGGCGCCGCCGATCTCCCGGCCGTCGAACACGATCGAGCCCGAGCGGGCGCGCACCAGCCCGGAGATCGTGCGCAGCAGCGACGTCTTGCCGGCGCCGTTGGCGCCCAGCACGGCGGTGATGCTCCCGTCGGCCACCTCGAAGGACACGCCGGCGAGCGCGGTCACCGGCCCGTAGGCCACGCGCAGGCCGTCAACCCGCAGCATCGAGCTCCACCCCGAGGTAGGCGTCGAGGACCTGCGGGTCGGCCTGCACCTCGGCCGGGGTGCCGGCGGCGATGCAGCGCCCGAAGTCGAGCACGACCACACGGTCGCAGACCTCCATCACCAGGTCCATGTGGTGCTCGACCAGCAGCACCGAGGTCTTGCCCTTCAGCGCGGCGATCCGCGCGGCCAGGTCCTTCATGTCGGCCTCGTCGAGGCCGCCCGCGGGCTCGTCGAGCAGCAGCAGCCGCGGCTCGCCCACCAGCGCGCGGGCCAGCGCCACCCGCTTCTGCACGCCGTAGGGCAGCGTGCCGGGCAGCCGGCCCGCGTGGTCGGCGACGCCGAGCCGTTGCAGCGCCTGCAGGCCGCGCTCGCGCAGCGCGCGCTCGTCGCGGTCCGAGCGCGGGAGCCCGAGCAGCCCGGACAGCGCCCCGGCGCGGGCGGTGCGCTCCGCACCGGCGACCGCGTTCTCCAGCGCGGTCAGCCCGGGGAAGAGCCCGACGCCCTGCAGCGTGCGGGCGATGCCGCGGCCGGCGAGCTCGTGCGGGCGCACGCGGTCCAGCGGCTCGCCGTCCCAGCGCACCGAGCCCTCATCCGCCCGTACGAACCCGCAGATCACGTTGAACAGCGTCGTCTTGCCGGCGCCGTTGGGGCCGATCACGCCGACGACCTCGCCCGGCCCGACGGTCAGCGACACGCTGTCGAGCGCGGTCAGTCCGCCGAAGCGCACGGTGACACCGGCCACGTCCAGCGTGGTCATCTGCCGAAGGTTCCTCGTTGATGGCGGCGCACTCATCGTCGGGATTCGCCAAAGTTCGCCGCGCCCCCTTGTGCGTGGGAGACAATCCGGGGTCGAGGAGGAGGAACGGATGTCCATTGGAGTGCTCGAGCCGCTCGCCCAGGGCGAGCACCTGCGCGCCGAGCGGGCGCGGATCCTGTCCACCGTGCAGGACCGCCTCGACGCGGTCGTGGACCGCGCGGTGGCCGTGATGCGCGACGAGATCCCCGCCTACGCGGCCGCGCCGCCGGCGTTCTTCGCCGACGTGCGCCACCAGGTCTACCTCCACTACAGCCTCAAGCTGGACCGGCTGCTGGGCGAGGAGGACGTCTCGCTGGACGACCTGCGCTTCGCCCGCGGGGCGGCGATGCGCCGGGCCCGGCTCGGCTTCGCGCTGGAGGACTTCATCAACGCCTTCCGGGTCGGCCAGCAGGTGTTCTGGGAGGCCGTGGTCGAGGCCGCGGGGCCGACGGCGGAGGGGCGCGAGGCGGCGCTGACGCTGGCCACGCCGCTGATGCGCTACTGCGACTTCGCCTCCACCCACGCCGGCCACGCGTACGCCGAGTTCCTCCAGCACGCCGTGGCGGACGCGGACCGCGAGCGGCGCGACCTGCTCGAGCACCTGCTGGCGGGCGAGATGCCCGCGCGCGGGCCGCTGCGCGCGGCCGCGCAGACCTACGGGCTCTCCGACACGGCGGCGATGGTCGTCGTGGTGGCCGAGCCGACCGCGCCGGACGGCGACCCGGACGCGGCCAGCGCGGCGATCGCCCGCGCGGCGCTGGGCGACACCCGCACGCTGGTGGTGGTGCGCCAGTCGGAGATCGTGGCCGTGCCGGCGCTCGGGGCGGGCTGCGATCCCTCGCGCGTGTGCGAGCGCGTGGACGCGGTGCACGCCCGGCTGCGCGAGGAGGGGCTGCCGCTTGCGCTGGGCATCAGCACGCCGGCGGCGGGGGTGGCCGAGCTCCCGCGCGCCTACGCCGAGGCGCACGCCGCGCTGGAGCTGGTGGACGGCGGCGGCGTGGCCGCGCTGCCCCGGATGGCCGCGTTCGACTACCTGACGCTGAGCGCGCGCGACACGGCGCGGCGGCTCGTCGACCCCGCGCTGCGCGACTTCCTGGCCGACGACCGGGCGCGCGGCGGTGTGCTGCGCGACACGGTGCAGGCGCTGGCCGCGGCCGACCTCCAGCTCGCCGCGGCGGCGGCGCGCCTGCGGGTGCACCCGAACACGGCGTCCTACCGGGTGAGCCGGATCGAGGAGCGCACGGGCCGCAACCCGCGCCGGGTGGCGGACCTCATCGAGCTGTTGGTGGCCATCGCGCTCGAACGCTGAAGTCCGCCTCCAGCGCCGAGTGGTCGCTCAGCCCGGCGATGCGCCAGTCGTGGTGGTAGCCGGACGCCGCGAGCTCGAGCTCCGCCGAGACGAAGACGTGGTCGAGCCGCCAGCCGCCCTTGTTGTGCGGGAACGTCCACGACCGCTCCGGCTCTTCGTAGCCGTGCAGGCTCCGGATGGCGTCGGCGAACCCGAGCTCGGCCAGCCGCGGCACGACGCCGAGCTCGCCGTCGTCCCACTCGGTGCCCCGCTCCTCGCGCAGGCGCTCCTTGGAGTCGCGCGCGAAGGAGATGACGGTGCCGTCGGGCCTCTCGCGCCGCGGGGTGTTGAGGTCGCCGCACAGCACGCGCGGGCCGGCGGCCGCGGCCAGGCCGGCGCGGACGGCCTCCAGCGTGCGCACCTTCACCCAGCCGTTGGCGGCGTTGGGCACGTGGACGGCGTGGATCGCGATCCCGTCTACGCTTCCCGCCGCCGTGCTCTCCGGGCGCGGCACGGGCAGCGGCTCCACCGGCTCGATCGGCTCGCGGGCGGCGAGGAGCACGCCCATGCGCGGCCCGGGCGAGTACACGAGGTGGGGGAGGGCGATCCGTCTCAGCGCCGTCTCCCACAGCCCGTGCCCGCGCGCGGTCACCTCCTGCAGCGCGACGACGTCGGGCTCCCGCGAGGCCAGCGCCGCGACCTGGTCGGGCAGCACGGTGACCCGCCGGGCGACGTTCCAGGTGATCAGCCGCACACGGCGCGGACGGCCGCCGCCACGTCGGCCGGCCGCTCCTCCGGGACGAAGTGGCCGCAGCCGTCGAGGAGCTGCGTGTGCGCGTCGTCGCCGTGGCGCTCCAGGCCCTCGGCCAGCGCGGTGCCGAGCGGGTCGCGCGTGCCGAAGAGCAGCCGCACGGGGATCTCCAGCCGCTTGCCCTTGGCCTCGTTGCCCGCCGTCGCCGCCTCGCGGGTGAGGAAGTCGCGGTAGTAGCGGCTGGCCGCCTCGGCGCGCGCCGGCTCGCGGTAGGCGGCGGCGAAGACCTCGACGGCCTCGGTGTCGTAGGTCCCCATGTCGCCCCAGGCGGCGCGGATGATCCAGGGCGCGGCGTGCGGGATCAGCCGCGGGCCGAGCACCGGTGCGGCGATCGGCGGCTGGTAGATCATCCGGGGGAGCGACTTCAACGTCCGGCTCATCGGCTGCCAGGGGTGCGAGATGCCGCAGGCCACATAGCCGGTCCAGCGCTCCGGCGCGTCCAGCGCGGCGAGGAATCCGGCCCAGCCGCCCCAGTCGTGGCCGGCGAGCACGGCCCGCTCGATCCCCAGCGCGTCCAGCAGCGCCGTCGCGTCCTCGGCGATCCGCGCCTTGCGGTAGTCGCCCGCCGGCCCCGACCAGCCGAGCCCGCGCGTGTCCATGGCCAGGACGCGGAACTCGCCGGCGAGCTCCTCCATCACCCGCCGCCAGCAGTACCAGTGCTGCGGGAAGCCGTGCAGCGCGAGCACCGCGGGAGCGTCCTGCGGCCCGGCTGCGGCCACGTGGACCCGCACCCCCGTCGACAGGTCGTGGTAAGCGTGCGCGACTCCGGGCAGCTCGGGCAGGGGCACCAGGGACAAGGGGGTCAGACCCCCTGGTCTGAGAGCGGGTCCATCGGCAACAAGCTAAAGAGGTCTGACCCCCCCGCGCGCAGCACAGGCGCTATCCTCTCTTGCCGACCTCGCGCCGGTGCGGGGTTTTCCTTTGCGCCGGCGACCGTACGAACCACAGACTCTCGGAGCACGCCGTCATGGCCCGCGGAGATGTCCGGATCGCCGTCACCCTCGCCTGCGAGGAGTGCAAGCGCCGGAACTACCAGACCAAGAAGTCCAAGCGCAACAACCCTGACCGCATCACGCTGCGCAAGTACTGCAAGTGGTGCCGGCGGCACACGGGCCACCGCGAGACGCGGTAGGGCGAACGGCAGGATGGCCAGCCACCGTCAGCGGCGCACGCGCCCGTCCCGGGAGCGCGAGCGCGAGCTCGAGGCCGAGGGGCGCGACGAGGCGCTGCTCGGGGAGACCGAGCCGGCCGACCCGCTGGGCCAGGCGCTGCCCGACGTGACCGAGGCGCGCCGCGCCGAGGCCGGGCCGGAGCCGCGCGTGCCCGCCGAGGGCGGCGGCCGCCGCGCCTCCGCCGAGGAGCACGAGCACGAGCATGCGCACGCGCCGGCCGGGCAGCGCAAGGGGCTCTTCGGCCGCGCCGCGGACTTCCTGCGCGCCTGCGTGTCCGAGCTGCGCCGCGTGCAGTGGCCCGACCGCCGCCAGGTCGGTCAGGGCACCGCGGTGGTCATCGGGTTCGTCGTCATCGCGGGCGCCTACCTGGGCGTCCTCGACGCCATCTGGAACCCGATCATTCAGGCCATCATCTAACGAAATGTTTCGCTGGTACGTCATCAACACCTATTCCGGGCACGAGAACAAGGTCAAGCAGAACCTCGAGCACCGCGTGTCCTCGCTCAACCAGTCGCGTGCGGTCCGGCAGGTCGTCGTGCCGACCGAGACCGTCCAGGAGATGAAGGACAACCAGAAGATCTCCGTGGAGAAGCGGACCATGCCCGGCTACGTGCTGGTGAACATGGACCTCAACGAGGACTCCTGGCAGGTCGTCAAGGGCACGCCGGGCGTGACCGGGTTCGTCGGCGCGTCGAATGAGCCGATCCCGCTGACCCAGGCCGAGGTGGACCGCCTCCTGCACCGCGAGGTCGCGGTCAAGCAGCCGAGCAGGGCCCAGTTCTCGATCGGCGAATCCGTGAAGGTGATCAGCGGCCCGCTCTCCGACTTCAGCGGCGAGATCTCCGAGATCAACGAGGACGCCAGCAAGCTGAAGGTGCTGGTATCCATCTTCGGCCGCGAGACTCCCGTCGAGGTCGGGTACGACCAAGTGAAGAAGATCTAATGGCCAAGAAAGTCCTTACCACGATCAAGCTGCAGGCGCCGGGCGGGCAGGCCTCGCCGGCGCCGCCCGTGGGCCCCGCGCTGGGCCAGCACGGCATCAACATCATGGAGTTCGTCAAGGCGTTCAACGCCCAGACCTCCGGCGACATGGGGGTCACGATCCCCGTCGTCATCACGGTCTACGAGGATCGCTCGTTCACCTTCATCACCAAGACCCCGCCGGCCGCGGTGCTGATCCGCCAGGCGATCGGGATCGAGAAGGGCTCGGGCGAGCCGAACCGGACCAAGGTCGGGACGATCACCCAGGACCAGGTCCGCCAGATCGCCGAGAAGAAGCTGGGCGACCTCAACGCGCACGACGTCGATCAGGCCGCCAAGATCATCGCGGGCACCGCCCGCTCGATGGGTGTGGAGGTCGTGGCGTAATGGCCGCTCATGGCAAGACCTACCGTACGGCGCGCGAAAAGGTCGACCGCACGCACGAGTACACGCCGCACGAGGCGGTCAAGCTCGTCAAGGAGCTCAAGCGGGCCAAGTTCGACGAGTCCGTCGAGGTGCACATCCGC
>JAICUS010000043.1 GCA_025935735.1 Solirubrobacteraceae bacterium
CTGGGGCGCGGTCGCCGCCGTCTACACCCTGTCCGGCCGCATCCTGCGCTCGCTCGTATGACCGCGATCGCCCTCAGACGCCCCGACTGGTCGCGCGCGCTCGTCCTCTATCGCGACGACGGGCCGCTCGCCCGAGTGCTGGCCCGGCTCGGCTCCCGGCGGGTGCCCGCCCTGGCGCCGCTGCTCGCCGCCGCGGTCCCGATGGCCGTGCTGCTGTGCGCGGACGGCGACGAGGCGCCGCGCGGGCTGGTCGCGGCCGCCGTCGCCTGGGCGGTGCTGGCCGGCGGCGTCTCGCGCGGCTGCTCGCACGACTTCTCGCTCGCCTGGCTCGTCCCGCCGGCCATGCGCGCGCTCGAGTACGGCTCGGTGTTCGGCATCGCCGCGGCGACCTCTCCGGATACGCCGGAGGCGGCTTACGCGCTGGTGGCCGTCGTCGCGTTCCGCCACTACGACCTCGTGTACCGGCTCAAGCAGCGCGGCGAGGTGCCGCCGGCCTGGGTGAACCGGGCCAGCGGCGGCTGGGACGGCCGGCTGGTCGTCGCCTGCCTGCTGATGCTGGCCGGGCTGCTGCCGGCCGCCATGTTCGCGCTCGCCGGGCTGCTGGCGGTCCTGCTGGTGGGCGAGAGCGTGCACGGCTGGGTCCAGTTCGCCCACGCCGGCCACCGCGTCACCGAGGTCGAGGACGGGGAGGACGAGGGGTGATCGGCCTCGTGCTGGCCGCGGGGAAGGGCGAGCGGCTGCGGCCGCTGACCGACGCGCTGCCCAAGACGCTGCTGCCGGTGGACGGCGACCGCACGATCCTCGACGTCGTGCTGGCCAACTTCGCCGCCGTCGGGCTGGAGCGCGCCGTGATCGTCACCGGCTTCGCCGCCGGCCGGGTGGACGACCTGGCGCCGGAGCTGGAGCGCCGCCACGGGCTGCGCATCGAGACGCTCTTCAACCCGAAGGCCGAGGAGTGGAACAACGCCTACTCGCTGTGGTGCGCGCGCGACCACCTCACCGAGGGCGTGCTGCTGTCCAACGGCGACACCGTGCACCCGCCGTCGGTGGAGGAGGACGTGCTCGCGGCCCGCGGCGCCGGCGTCACGCTGGCCGTCGACCGCCACAAGCCGCTCGGCGCCGAGGAGATGAAGGTCCACCTCTCGCCCGAGGGGCGGCTGGAGCGCATCAACAAGGCCCTGGACCCGGCGAGCGCCCACGGCGAGTACATCGGGATCACGCTGATCGAGCCGGCCGCCGCGGAGCCGCTGGCCGACGCGCTCGAGGCCACGTGGCGGCGCGATCCGGGCCTCTACTACGAGGACGGCTTCCAGGAGCTGGCCGACCGCGGCGGCGACGTCGGCGCGGCGGCGATTCGGCCGGTCGAGTGGGTCGAGGTGGACGACCACGCCGACCTTGCGCGGGCGCGCGCCATATGCCGCTCCTGACCCGGATGATCGGCGCGCCGCTGGCGGTGGAGATCGGCGCCGGCACGGTGTCCCGGCTGGCGCCGCTGCTGGCCGACCGGCGCATCTCCTCCGGCGGCCACGTCGCCGTGGTGGTCGGGCCCGGCCTGGGCGGCGAGCTGGCCGAGACGCTGCGCCCGCAGCTCTCCAACGCCGTGTTCAAGATGGTCGACGAGGGCTCGGTGCCGGCCGCGCTGGAGCTGGGCCGCGAGCTGCGCGCCGGCTTCTACGACGCGCTCGTGGGGATCGGCGGCGGGCGGACGCTCGACGTGGCCAAGCACGCCGCCTCGCTGAACGCGCTGCCGATGGTGTCGGTGGCCACGAGCCTGGCCCACGACGGGCTGGCCTCGCCGGTGGCCTCGCTGATCGAGGGCGGGCGCAAGGGCTCCTACGGGGTGCAGATGCCGATCGCGGTGGTGGTCGACCTCGACTACGTGCGCCGCTCCGAGCCGGACCTGCGGCGCGGCGGGATCGGCGACGTGCTGAGCAACCTCTCGGCCGTGGCCGACTGGCGGCTGGCCGAGCACGACCGCGGCGAGGCGGTCGACGGGCTGGCCGCGACATTCGCCCAGACCGCCGCGCTGGCCGTCCTGCACCGCGACGACGGCATCGACGACGACCCGTTCCTGGCCGCGCTGGCCGAGGCGCTCGTGCTCTCCGGGCTGGCCATGGCCACGGCCGGGTCGAGCCGGCCGTGCTCGGGCGGCGAGCACGAGATCGTCCACGCCATCGACCACTTCTTCCCCGGCACGGCGAACCACGGCTGCCTGGTCGGCGTGGCGATGCTGTTCACCACGTCCCTGCGCGGCGAGCACGAGCTGCTGAGCCGGCTGGACGCCGCGCTGCGCCACCACGGGCTGCCGCGCACGCCGGCCGACCTCGGGCTCCAGGACGCGCAGTTCGTGCAGGCCGTGGTGCACGCGCCGGAGACGCGGCCGGACCGCTACACGGTGCTCGAGCGCCTGCACCTCGACGCCGCGGGCGCCCGGCGGGCGCTGCTGGAGCACCTGGACGCGCTGGGGGAGCGGTGAGCCGCACGCTCACCATGGCCGAGTTCCGCGCGGTCGTCCAGCCGCCGGGGCTGCTGGACCGCAACAGCGGCGAGCACTGGGCGGGCCGGCTCTACGTGCGCCGGTATTCGCCGTACCTGACCCGCGCGCTGGCCGACACGCCGGTCACGCCGAACGGCGTCACCTACGCGATGATCGTCGTCGGCCTGCTGGCCGCGGCCGCGCTCACGCTGGGCGGACTGGGCGGCGCGATCCTCGCGGCGGCGCTGATCCAGTGCCAGATCCTGTTCGACTGCTCCGACGGCGAGCTGGCCCGCTGGCGCCGCCAGAAGTCCACCGCCGGCGTCTACCTCGACCGCATCGGCCACTACCTGACCGAGGCGGCGCTGCCGATCGGCCTGGGCATCCGCGCGGACGGCGGCTGGGACGCGATGGGCACCTACACGACGCTCGGCCTGCTCGTGGCGGTGCTCGTGCTGCTGGTGAAGTCCGAGACGGCGCTGGTGCACGTGGCCCGGGCGGAGGCCGGCCTGCCGCTGGTGCGCGACGCCGAGAGCGTGGCCGCCCCGCGCGCCTCGCTGCTGCGCCGGTTGCGTCGCGCGGCCGGCCGGGCGCCGTTCTTCCGCGCGTTCGTGGCCATCGAGTTCACGCTGCTGGCCCTGGCCGCGGCGGTCGCCGACGCGATCGCCGGCGGCCTCTCGGTCACCCGCGGCCTCGTCTGGGCGCTCGTCCCGATCGCCGCGATCACCGCGGCCGGCCACCTGCTGGCCATCCTCACCTCCGATCGATTGCGATGACGCCGCGCTTCGGCTGCGTCGTGCTCAGCGCGGGGCGCTCGGCCGAGGACCTCGCGCGCGCGCTCGCCTCGCTCCAGGCCCAGGAGGGCGTCCAAGCGGACGTGGTGGTCGTGGGCAACGGCTGGGAGCCGGCCGGCCTGCCGCCCGGGATCCGCCATGTATACCTCCGGGATCCCGTCGGCATCCCGGCGGGACGCAACGCGGGCGTGCCGCAGGTCGAAGGCGAGCTGCTGTTCTTCCTCGACGACGACGCGTCGCTGGCCGAGCCGGACGCGCTCGCGCGGGTGACCGAGCAGTTGCACGGCGACGTCGGGGCCGTGCAGCTGCGCGTCGACCCGCTCGCCGGCGGCCCGCCGCTGCGCGAGTGGGTCCCCCGCCTGGGCGCGCGCGACCGCACGCGCAGCGGCGACGTGACCGCGCTGTGGGAGGGCGCCGTCGCCATGCCGCGCGCGGTGTTCGAGCAGGTGGGCGGCTGGCCGGGCGAGTTCCGGTTCGTCCACGAGGGCGTCGACCTCGCCTGGCGCGTGCTCGACGCCGGTTACCGCGTGCGCTACGCCGGCGACATCGCGGTCCTGCACCCGCCCGCGCGGGCCACGGTCCGCCACGGCTACTCGCTCTACTACGGCGCCCGCAACCGCGTCCTGCTCGCCCGCCGCCACCTGCCGCTCCCGCTGGCCGCGCTCTACATCGCGAGCTTCATGGCGCGCACGGCGCCGCGGTTACGCTCTGTTACGGCCGCCCGGGCGGCGCTGCGCGGCTATCGCGACGGCTTCGCCATGCCCGCGGAGCGGCGCCCGCTGCACGCCCGCACGCTGTGGCGCATGACCCGCGCCGGCCGCCCCCCGATCCTCTAATGGGACCGCAGTAGCCTGAGAGCCCGCGATGACGCCGACGGACACCACCGACGCCACGGTAGAGCGGAGCCTGTCGACCCAGCGGCACGTGCACGAGCCGCACCGGATCGGCCTACCGCCGCTCGGCCCGTACCTGCACGCGCTGTGGCAGCGCCGCGAGTTCGCCTACGAGCTGGCCCGCACGAAGCTGCGCGCGCAGAACTACGACACGGTGTTCGGGCAGGCCTGGCTGCTGCTGAACCCGGTGCTGCTGGCCGGCGTCTACTTCGTGCTGGTCGACATCATCCGCCACGGCCACCACCCGCCGCACTTCTTCGCCCGGCTGATGGCGGCGCTGTTCGCCTACAACCTGGTCGCGGACTCGATCCGCCAGGGCGCGAAGTCGGTGGTCAAGGGCGGCAAGCTCATCCTCAACACCGCCTTCCCCCGGGTGCTGCTGCCGCTCTCGTCGGTCATCACCGGCTTCATCCGCTTCCTGCCGACGCTGGGCATCTACGCCGTCGTCCACATCGCCTCGGGGCTGCCGATCGGCCTCGTCACGCTGTGGGTGATCCCGCTCGTGGCGCTGTTCACGCTGCTGGCCACCGGCCTGGCGATCCTGGTGGCCGCGGCACAGGTCTACTTCCGCGACCTGTCGAGCTTCCTGCCCTACCTGCTGCGGATGTGGATGTACGTCTCGCCGGTGCTGTGGAGCGCCGCCGAGGTCCCGCACGGCTACAAGTGGCTGCTGAAGGCCAACCCGATCGCGCCGCTGCTGGACGCCTGGAACCAGGTCCTGCACCAGGGCCGCCCGCCGACGTGGCACGAGCTGGTGCTGGGCGCCGCCTGGTCGGTGGCGTTCCTGGTCATCGGCAGCGCGTTCTTCATGTCCCGGGAGCGTGAGTTTGCCGTCCGTCTCTAGCGCCGTCTCGATCCAGGTCGAGGACCTCTCGGTCACCTACCGCACGTCGCTGGAGCGCAAGCCGACGCTGCGCGGCACGCTCGTGCGGCTGGGCCGGCGCGAGCGGGTGATCCGGGAGATCGAGGCCGTCCGCCACGTCTCCTTCGAGGTCCGCCACGGCTCGGTGCTGGGCGTGGTCGGCGCCAACGGCGCGGGCAAGTCGACGCTGCTGCGCACGATCGCCGGCATCCTGCCGCCCACACAGGGCCGCGTGACCGTGCACGGCCAGGTCAGCACGCTGCTGGCGCTCGGCGTGGGCTTCAACTCCGATCTCACCGGCGCCGAGAACGTGATCCTGGGCGGGCTGGCCGCCGGCCTCAAGCGCGAGCAGCTGCACGCCAAGTACGACGAGATCGTCGAGTTCGCGGAGCTCGAGGAGTTCATGGACATGCCCATGCGCACCTACTCGAGCGGCATGTACGGCCGGCTGGCGTTCTCCGTGGCCGTGAACATGGACCCGGACATCCTGCTGATCGACGAGGCGCTCTCGGTCGGCGACGCCCGCTTCCGCCGCAAGTCGTTCGACAAGATGCGCGAGCTGTGCGAGCAGGCCCGCACGATCGTCCTGGTCAGCCACTCCATGGGCTCCATCCAGGACCTGTGCCACGAGGCCGTCTGGATGCACAAGGGCGAGCTGCGCAAGTGGGGCGAGGCCGAAGAGGTGGTCGACGCCTACACGAGCTTCCTCGAGGTGGGCGAGGACGCGCTCACGATGGAGGACGTCTGAGCACGCAGCCCGGCGCGGCGTAGAGCCGGTAGCTGCGGTCCTGATAGAGCGTGCGCCAACCGGGCGGGCGCTGCGCGGTGCGGTGCGGGAACGCGCGGCCGTAGAAGCTCGTGGCGATCCGCGACCGGCGCGGGACGACGAGCAGCCGGCCGAGCGGGCTGAGGTGGTTCTCGATCGTGCCCACCGACCCGGGGTCGCCGCCGAGCCAGAAGCGCAGGTAGGGGATCGGCCGGTGGTCGGCGGTGGCCAGCGGCCCGCACGCCGCGAACGCCGCGCGGGTCACCGGCGCGCGGGCGAGCTGCTCGAGGTCGCCGTAGAGCTTGCCGTTGCGGGCCATGTGCTTGTGCAGGTCGCGCAGCATCCCGGCGTGCCAGGGGATGAACACGACCGACAGCGCGAGCGAGGCCATCCCGACGACCTTCCAGCGGGCGCGCTCGCGGCCCGGCGGGAGCATGAGGAAGCCGGCCACGGCCAGGCCGTAGAAGACGCTGAGCAGCTCGGCCGGCGTGCGCAGGTAGCGGCCGATCAGCGGCAGGCCGAAGATCGGGCCGGCGACGAAGATCGCGGTCAGGGTCGCCGCCGCGGCGATCGGCAGCCAGGCGCGCTTGAGCCGGTGGACGTAGGCGAAGGCGAACCCGATCGGGATGCCCACCACGAGCGGCTCGCGCACGATGTAGCCGAAGTACTGCAGCGTCCAGTACGGCGCCTGCCAGATGTGCCGGCGGCGGCCGTTGGCCACGGCGAGGTCGGCCGTCCCGTGCAGCGAGTGCAGCGGGTCGCCGGTGACGATCAGGTCGGTCAGCGCCCAGATGACCGGCGCGGCGGCGGCGATGGCGACCAGCGCCGCGCGCCGCCGGGTGTCGCTCGCCCGCCAGTTCCACAGCAGGTTGACGCTGGACAGCAGCCAGGCCTCGGGCCGCAGCAGCCCGGCGACCGCCAGCAGCACCGCCGCCTTGTAGCCGGTCCGCGGGCGCCGCGCCTCCACCAGCGCCGCGCCGAGCACGAGCGCGGCGAAGCCGACGTCCTGGTAGGCGAGCACGGCGTCTCGCTGCAGCGCCGGCCGGGTGAACACCACGACGGCGGCCACGATGCCCACCCAGCGGTGGAAGAGCTGCTCGCCGAGCCGGTAGACGAGCCACACGCACGCGCCGAAGAGCAGCAGCATGATCCACGTCACGACCGTGTCCGCGTGGTCGCCGAACGGCAGCGCGAGCGAGCTGAGCGCCGTGGCCAGCGGGTGCGGCGTGGAGGCGAAGTCGGCCAGGTACTCGGGCTTGAAGCCCCGCCAGGCGTCGCGCGCCCACAGCAGCGCGTAGCGCGCGTCGTAGTTGAGGAACCACGGCGCGTAGACCAGCTTGAGCACGACGGCGACGGCGGCGATCGTCGCCACCGCGGGCGCCGCGCGCCGCACGGCGCCCACGGCGTCCGAGCGCGGGGCCGCGGCCGGCGCCGCCGCCGTGGACGTGCCGGAGGCCATGGGGCCGCCACGATAGCGGCGCGCTCCCGAGCCACCCGGCGCAACTGGAGATCCATCCGGTAGCGCCGATTACCGGGCGAAGATGAGACGGACTGCGTGGTTCAGACTAGGCCTGGCCTGTGGCGTTGCCGGGCTCCTGCTGTGCGCGCTCGGCGCGGCGCTGGTCGCCTCGCGCCGCTCGGATGAGCGCGCGCGGCTTGATCGCACCCTGGCGACGACCGCCGGGGAGAAGTCGGCGCTGGTCGACACGGAGCTCGAGCGTGCGCGCGCGCTGGCGCTGATCACGGCGCGGATCCCGCCGTTCTCGGAGTTCTATGCCGATGCGGGCTCGCAGGCGGCGGCGATCGCCGCCGTGGCCGGACCGGGGCGCGAGATCAACAACGCGCTCGTCTATTTGTGGCAGCTCTACCCGGGCCGCTTCGTCTACGCCGGCTACATCGACCGCGGCGGCGCCGAGGACGCGCGCGTCGTGCGCGGCCGCGCGGCGGCGCCCAAGCTGCTCTCGCGCGACGTGCGCTGGTGGCCGTCGTTCGCGCAGGGCCTCGAGACCCGGCCGGGGACGGCCGCGATCACGGCGCCGTTCCGGTCGCCGACGGCCGGCGAGCCGGTCGTGGCGGCCGTTACGCCGGTGCAGGTCGACGGCCGCGTGCGCGCCTGGGTCGAGCTCGAGCTGGCCACCACGGCACTCCGCGACGCGCTTCGCTCCAACGTCCCGGCCGGCGTCGCGGTGCGGATCGTCAACCGCTCGGGCGCCACGATGGCGGCCGTCGGGCGGCCCTTCACCACCCGGCGGGGCGCGGAGCCCCAGGCAGGGCTCACGAGCACGCAGAGCTGGCGCTTCGCGGCGCGAGCCATCCCGGAGGACTCGCTCGCCGGCGGCCCCTGGTTCGTCGTCGCGGCCGCACCGGCAGCGTCGGCGCTGTCGCTCGCGCTCGCGCCCGGCGAGGCGGCGATCGTGGTGCTCGGCCTGGTGCTGCTGCTGGCCGCCGGCGTCGGCTTCCGGCGCGCCCGCGCCGTCGAGGCGGAAGAGCTGGCGGCGGAGCAGCACGCGCGTGCCGAGGCCGAGCGGCTGTCGCGCATCGACGCCCTGACCGGGCTGTTCAACCGCCGCCACGCGATGGAGACGCTCGAGCACGAGCTGGCCCGCGCCGGGCGCCAGGGCAGCGCGGTCGGCATCGTGATGATCGACGCCGACCACTTCAAGCGCGTCAACGACGTCCAGGGCCACGCCGGCGGGGACGCCGTGCTCGTGGAGCTCGCGCGCCGCCTGCGCAACGGCGTGCGCGAATGGGACGTGGTCGCGCGCGTCGGCGGCGAGGAGTTCTGCGTGATCGCCCCGGGCGTCGACAGCGAGCAGGTGGTCGCCGACCTCGGCGAGCGGCTGCGGCTCGCGGTGGGCGAGCGGCCGATCGAGGTCGCGAGCGGCGTGAGCCTGGCGGTCACGATCTCCGCCGGCGCCACGCTCGCCTACGACGGCCACGGTTCCGCCGAGCAGGCGATCGAGCGCGCCGACCGCGCGCTCTACGCGGCCAAGCGCCGCGGCCGCGACCGCGTCTGCCGCTTCTCCGAGCTCGATCAGGGCGACCTGCGCGCGGAGCAGCCCGCCTGCGTGAGCCTCGCCGAGGCGCTGGCCGGCGCGGGCGACCTGCGCGAGGGCGTCACCCCGCGCCACAGCGAGCAGGTCGCCGAGCTGGCCGCGGCCGTCGCCGAGCGGCTCGGCCTCTCCGGCGGCGAGGTCCTCGCCGCCCGCCTGGGCGGCTGGCTCCACGACGTCGGCAAGATCGCCGTCCCCGACGAGATCCTGACCAAGCCCGGCCCGCTCACCGACGGCGAATGGCAGACGATGCGCACGCACCCGGTCGTCGGCGCCGAGCTGCTCGTCAACTTCCCCGAGCTCACCATCGCGCGCGCCGCCGTCCGCCACCATCACGAGCGCTACGACGGCGCCGGTTACCCCGACGGCCTCGCCGGCGAGGAGATCCCGATCGAGGCGCGCATCGTGGGCGCCGTCGACGCCTACTCCGCGATGACCTCCGCACGGCCGTACCAGCCGGCGCGGAGCGGCGACGAGGCGGTCGCGGAGCTCCGCCGCTGCGCCGGGGCCCACTTCGACGCGAGCGTCGTGGAGGCGCTCGCGGACGAGCTCGCCGCCACACCGTCTCCCCTGATCGCCGAGACGCTGTAGCGCGCTCATGCGCGCCGTCCCGCCGGGCAGCTAGCCTCGGGGCGGTGCCGTCGCCCACCCAGGCCCCGTGGACGCCCCGCAGCTGCTCGGCGTAGCCGCCGCGCCCGAGGGCGTGCTGCTCGTCGCCGCCGCGGCGGCCGCGGCGGTGGTGCTGTGCTCTCCCGACCCGCGCCGGCGCGCGTACGCGATGCTCGCGGCGCTCGTGCTCTGCGCCGCCGGGCTGGCGCCGATCGCGCACTCGGAGGTCGGCGACCGGCTCAAGCTCGTCGCGGCGGGGGCCGCGGCCGGCGCCGTGGTCGTGGTCGTGCTGGCGTTCGTCGTGCACCGCCGGCCCGCCTGGCTCGGGCTGCTCGCGCTGGCCGCGCTGCCGTTCCGCATCCCCGTGACGATCGGCGGGAGCACGGCCAGCCTGCTGCTGCCGCTCTATGGCGTGATCGGCGCCGGGGCACTCTCCTACGCCGCCGGCCGGCTGCGGCCCCAGGAGGAGCCCGATCCGGAGCAGCTGGACCGCCGCGTCGTCTGGCTGCTGCGCGCGCTGGCCGCGATCACCGTCATCTACGCGCTGCAGGCGCTGTACTCGCAGGACCCCGACCAGGCGGCCAAGAACGTCTGCTTCTTCTATGTCCCGTTCGCCGTGCTGGCCCGGCTGCTGCTCGAGCTGCCCTGGACCCGCGGGCTGCTGCGCGCCGCGCTCGGGCTCGTCGCCGGGCTCGCCGTGCTGTTCGCCGCCGTCGGCATCGCCGAGTACGTCAGCGGCCATCTGCTGCTGGTCAACGAGAAGGTGCTGTCGGCGAACGCCCTGGAGCCGTACTTCCGGGTCAACTCGCTGTTCTTCGATCCCAGCATCTACGGGCGCTACGAGGCGCTGGCCATCGTGATGCTCGCCGCCGTGCTGCTGTGGAGCGCGCGCCCGCGCGACGGCGCGCTGCTGGCGGCGGCGCTCGCGCTGCTGTGGGCCGGGATGGTGCTGTCGCTCTCGCAGTCGAGCTTCGCCGCGCTGCTCGGCGGGCTCGCCGCGCTGACCGCGCTGCGCTGGCGCGCCCGGCCGGTGGCGCTCGGGTTCGCCGTCGCGGCGGCCGCCGCCATCGCGGTGGTCCTCGCCGCGCCCCACGCCGTCGGCCTGCACAGCGACTCCCAGCGCGCGCTCAACAAGGCCACGAGCGGCCGCGCGTCGCTGATCACCGGCGCGCTGCGGATGGCCCGCGACCGGCCGCTGTGGGGCCAGGGATCCGGCTCGTTCGCCGTCGTCTTCACGCGCCGCGAGGTGGTGCAGAACACCCGGCGCGCGGCGGTGTCGCACACGATCCCGCTCACCGTGGCCGCCGAGCAGGGGGCGATCGGCGTCGTGGCCTACCTCGCGCTGCTGTGGGCCGCGGCGGCGCTGCTGTTCGCCGGCCTGCGCGCGCAGCTCGCCCGCCGGGCGGACACGCGGGCGGTCGCCCGGGCGGCGGTCGCCGCGGCGTTCTGCGCGCTGGTCGTGCACACGCTGGCCTACGCGGCCTACCTGGAGGACCCGCTGACCTGGACGCTGCTGGCGCTCGGCGCCGCGCTGGTGCTGCGGCCCGCGCCGGAGCCGGGTGAGCCGGAGCCGGCCGCGGCGCCCGCGCCGGGCGCGCGCCTGGCGCCTCTAGCATGAGGGCGATGTTCCACGGCCGCCGGCGGTGGCTGGTCCTGCTGTCGGCCGCCCTCGTGCTGGTCGTCGCGGCCGGCGCCGTCGCCTACAAGCTCACCCGTCCGCCCGGCGACGTGTCACATCCCGGCGTGGAGTTCGACAACCCCACGCCGGCGGCCACGCCGACGCCGACGCCCACCCCGAAGAAGCGCAAGCGCCACCAGAAGGTCGCCGACACCTTCCGCTGGCCGATGTACGGCTACACGCCCGACCACAAGCGGACCTTCCAGCCGTCCGGCGGCCTGGACGCGCCGTTCCGGCGCATCTGGTACCGCCCGGCAAGCGCGCTGCTGGAGTTCCCGCCGATCATCGTCGACGGGATGCTCATCCAGCTGGCCGACAACGGCCGGATCGTCGCGATCGACAAGAAGACGGGCCGCGCGAAGTGGCGGCGCGACCTTGGCGACCTCTCCGCCTCGACGCCCGCCGTGGCCGGGGACACGGTGTTCGCCTCGATCCTCGAGCAGCGCCGCGGGACCGGGCGCGGCCGGATCGTCGCGCTGAACCTCAAGACCGGCAAGGTCCGCTGGTCGCGCTCGCTCAGCAGCCGCACCGAGTCCTCGCCGCTGGTCGACCACGGCAAGGTCTACGTCGGCACCGAGGGCGGGCAGCTGCTGGCGCTGCACACGCGCAACGGCCACGTCGCCTGGTCCTACAACGCGTTCGGGCCGGTCAAGGGCAGCCCGACGCTGTCCGGCGGCCGGCTCTACTTCGGCGACTACGGTGGCCACGTGCAGGCGGTCGACACCGGCACTGGACGCCGTGTGTGGGACAGCGGCTCGTCCGGGAGCTTCCTGCGCGCGGGCCACTTCTACGCCACCGCCGCCGTCGCGTTCGGCCGGGTCTACATCGGCTCCACCGACGGGCGCGAGTACTCGTTCTCGGCCCGCAACGGCCGGCTGGCCTGGGCCAAGCAGACCGGCGGCTACGTCTACTCCTCGGCCGCCGTGCAGGACACCGCGGGCCTCGGGCCGACCGTCTATGTCGGCTCCTACGACGGCGTCTTCTACGCGCTCGACGCGCGCAGCGGCGCCGTGCGCTGGACCTACCGCAGCGGCGGCAAGATCTCCGGCTCGCCCACGATCGTGAGCCGCACCGTCTACTTCTCCGACCTCGGGCGAAGGCGGACCTACGGCCTGTCGACCCGCTCGGGCCGGGTGGTGTGGCGGCGCTCGTACGGCGCATTCGACCCGGTGGTGTCCGACGGCACGCACCTGTTCGTGACGGGCGGGCGGTCGATCAGCGCGTACGTGCACCGGTGAGCTTCGAGGCCGTAGCCGCGGCGGTCGCGGGCGTCCCGTTCATGACGCCCGAGCAGGGGCGGATCCTGCATCAGCACCTCGTGCGGACGGGCGCGCGCGACGTGCTCGAGCTCGGCACCGCGCACGGCGTCAGCGCGGCCTACTTGGCGGCGGGGGGCGCGGCGGTGACCACCGTGGACTTCGCCGGCGCCGCGTATGACCCGGCGCCCGAGGACGTCCTGGCCCAGGCGGGCGTGGCCGACCGGGTGACCGTGGTGCGGGAGTTCTCCTCCTACACGTGGTGGCTGAAGGAGCGGGTGGCGGAGCGCTCGGACGCGGCGGGCAACGTCGCGCCGCTGTACGACTTCGTCTATCTCGACGGCGCGAAGAACTGGACGATCGACGGCCTCGCGGTGGTGCTGGTGGAGAAGCTGCTGCGGCCGGGCGGCTGGCTGCTGCTCGACGACCTGGAGTGGACCTACGCGCAGGATCCGCACCGGGTCGCGACCGACGGGATCGTCCACCGGGAGCTGTCGGAGCCGGAGCGGACCCAGCCGCACCTGCGGGCCGTGTTCGAGCTGATCGTGGCCCAGCACCCGTCGTTCACCGAGCTGCGGGTGCAGGACGAGTGGTGGGGCTGGGCGCGCAAGGCGCCGGGCGAGCCGCGTCGGCTGACGCTGGAGACGTCGCGGCCGCTGGGGGCACTCGCCGCCGCGGCGGCGCGCCGGGCTGTTAGGCGCGCGCGGCGGCGTCTGGCATCATCTGGCTCGTGACCCCGCGCGCCTTACGAGTACGAGTAGCCCTCGTCGGCGCGCCCGTCCGCGCGCGCTAGCGCCCGCCCCGCGCCGCCTTTCGCGGCGTTCCTCTTCCCGAAGGAGTCCTCATGCTCGTACTCACCCGCACCCTGACCCTTTCTGCACCCTCGCACCGATGCGCGGCGCGGACGCCCTGACCGGCGCGCTGGAGCGCGCCGGCGTCGAGGTCGTCTTCGGCCTGCCCGGCGGGGCCTGCCTGCCGGTCTACGACGCCCTGCACGACAGCCCGATCCGCCACGTGCTGATGCGCCACGAGGCGGCCGCCGGGCACGCCGCCGAGGGCTACGCCCGCGCCACGGGCCGCGTCGGCGTGGCGCTGGCCACGTCCGGCCCGGGCGCGACGAACCTCGTCACCGCGATCGCCGATGCCCACATGGACTCGACGCCGACGCTGTTCATCACCGGCCAGGTGAAGACCGCGCTGCGCGGGACCGACGCCTTCCAGGAGGCGGACGTCATCGGCATCACCCAGCCGGTGGTCAAGCACTCGATCGCGGTCGAGCGGCCCGACGACATCGCCCAGGCGGTGGCCGACGGGCTGCACCTCGCGCTGACCGGCCGGCCGGGCCCGGTGCTGATCGACCTCCCGGTCGACGTCGCGGCCGGACCGGCGCGCGACGCGGTCCACCCGCCGTACCTGCCGGGCCATCGCCCGCGCACGCGGCCGAACGGGCGCCAGGTGCGCCGCGCGGCCGAGGCGCTGGCGGCGGCGCGCCGGCCGGTGCTGTACGCCGGCGGCGGCGTCGTCCTGGCCGACGCGGCCTCCGAGCTGGCCGCGCTCGCCCGGGTCTCCGGCGCGCCGGTGACCACCACGCTGATGGCGCTGGGCGCGTTCCCGGCCGGCGACCCGCAGTGGCTGGGGATGCTCGGCATGCACGGCACGCGGCCGGCGAACTGGGCCATGGACGAGGCCGACCTCATCGTGGCCGTCGGCGCCCGCTTCGACGACCGCGTCACCGGCGCGCTCGACGAGTTCGCGCCGCACGCCAAGGTGGTGCACGTCGACATCGACGCCACCGAGATCGGCAAGAACGTGCCGGCGCACATCCCGATCGTCGGGGACGCCCGGCTCGCGCTGGCGGCGATCCTCGGCGCGTACGAGAAGCTGGCGCCCGACGTCGGCCGGCTCGCGCCGTGGTGGCAGCGCATCCGCGGCTGGCAGGCGGCGCACCCGCCGGCGGAGCCGTCCCCGCCCGACGGCTGCGTGGCACCGGAGGCCGCTTTGGACGCCCTCGCGGCGCGGCTGGGCGACGCGATCGTCACCACCGACGTCGGCCAGCACCAGATGTGGGCGGCCGCCCGACTGGGGTTCGCGGCGCCGCGGCGCTGGCTGACCTCGGGCGGGCTGGGGACGATGGGCTTCGGGCTGCCGGCCGCGCTCGGCGCCCAGGCCGCGTTCCCCGGCGCCACGGTGGTCTGCGTCTCCGGCGAGGGCTCATTCCTCATGCACGTCCAGGAGCTGGCCACCGCGGTCGAGGAGTCCCTGCCGGTCAAGGTGCTGCTGCTCGACAACGCCTCGCTCGGGATGGTCCGCCAGCAGCAGGACCTGTTCTGGGCCGGCCGCCGCACCGCGGTGTCGCTCGGCGCCTCGCCGGACTGGCAGCTGCTGGCCCGCGCGTTCGGCGTGGCCGCCCGCTCGGTGGGCGAGCCGGACGAGGTCGAGGAGGCGCTGGCCTCGACCTTGGACGAGCCCGGCCCGGCGCTCCTGCACGTCCGCATCGCCCCCGAGGCGAACTGCCTGCCGATGTTCCGGCCGGGCGGTGCGGCGCGGGAGATGATCGGATGACGCGCCGTGCCGAGGCCGGCGAACTGCTGCTGGGTAAGGAAGTGAGAGCCCTGGCCGCCATGGGTCGATGATCGGTTCCGGTGACGCCGGCGGGGGGTGGGTTACGCACCTTGCGTCCTCGACAAGTCTGGTAACCCACCCCTCGGCCGCTGATCGCGGCCGACCCAAGGCCGACCTCTTCCCTACCCAGCCGCAGTTCGCCGGTCCTGCCGCGCGGCCGCGACCGCCCGCGCGGCCGGTTCCACCTCGTCGTCGGCCAAAGTGCGCGTGTCGAGCAGCAGCCGCCCCGACTCGATGCGCCCGACCAGCGGCGGGTCGCCGGCGCGCAGCGCCGCGGCCAAGGCGTCGGGCGACTCATCCAAGAGCGCCACCGCCGGCCCCGGCAGCTCGAGCAGCGGCAGCGCGCCGCCGCCCACCCGCGCCACGGACTGCACGACCGTCGCCCCCTCGATGAGCCCCGCGAGCCGGTCGGCCCGCTCCGGGGGCGAATCCGCGAGCATCGCCAGCACCGGGATCTCGCGGCGCGCTCGCTCCGGGTCGCGGTACAGGCGCAGCGTGGCCTCCAGCGCGGCCAGCGAGAGCTTGTCGATGCGCAGCGCCCGGGCCAGCGGGTGGCGCTTGGCCGCCGCGACCGCGTCCGCCCGGCCGACCATCAGCCCGGCCTGCGGCCCGCCGAGCAGCTTGTCGCCGGAGAAGCAGGCCAGCGCGACGCCGGCGCGCACGGAGCGGTGCACGTCGGGCTCGCCCGGCACGTCGACCAGCGCGCCCGATCCGATGTCGTCGATCACCGGGACGCCGAGCTCGCACAGCGGCTCGATCGGCACCTCCTCCACGAACCCGAGCTGGCGGAAGTTCGACGGGTGCACGCGCAGGATCGCCGAGACCCCGTCCCCACCCACCCCCAGCGCGCGCGCGTAGTCGTCCAGCCGGGTGCGGTTCGTCGTGCCCACCTCGACCATCCGCGCGCCGGCCTGGGCGATCACCTCGGGCACGCGGAAGCCGCCGCCGATCTCCACGAGCTGCCCGCGGGAGACCACGACGTCGCGGCCCGGCCCGGACAACGCGGCCACGGCCAGCAGCGCCGCGCCGGCGCCGTTGTTGACCACGAGCGCGGCCTCGGCGCCGGTCAGCTCCCGCAACAGGCCCTCGACGTGCGCGTGCCGCGAGCCGCGGGCGCCCGCCTCCAGGTCGAGCTCCAGGTTCGAGTAGCCCTCGGCCACCCGCGCGACGGCCTCGCGGGCGGCGAGCGCCAGCGGCGCCCGCCCGAGGTTCGTGTGCACGATCACGCCGGTGGCGTTGAGCACGCGCCGCAGCGACACCCGCGTCACCCACGCGCGCGCCCGCGCGGCGAGGTCCGCGTCGTCTTCCGCGCCGGCCCGCAGCTCCGCGCGCCGCTCGGCCAGCACGGCGCGGGCCGCCGCCACGGCCAGCGCCCGCGGCGCGTCCACCTCGGCGGCGAGCGCGTCGACCGGCGGCAGCGATCGCAGCGCATCCATCGCGGGGAGCCTAACCTCCATCCATGGCCATCGAGGACAAGGCATCGGCGACCGACCTCTCCGTGGCCCCGGTCGTCGGCCCGGACGACCCGCGGCGCTTCACCGACTCCGGGATCGAGATCAAGCCGCTCTACACGGCCGAGGACGTCAAGGGCAACCTGGACAACGGCCGCCCGGGCGAGTTCCCCTACACGCGCGGCGTCCACGCCGAGATGTACCGCAAGCGCCTGTGGACCATGCGCCAGTACGCCGGCTACGCGTCCGCCAAGGAGTCCAACGAGCGCTACAAGTACCTGCTCAAGAACGGCTCCACGGGGCTCTCGATGGCCTTCGACCTGCCCACGCAGCTCGGGCTGGACTCCGACGACCCGCGCAGCCTCGGCGAGGTCGGCCGCACCGGCGTGGCCATCGACACGCTCGACGACATGCGGACGGCGTTCGGCGGCATCCCGCTGGACGAGGTGTCGACCTCGATGACCATCAACGCGCCCGCGGCGGTCCTGCTGCTGCTCTACGAGCTGGTGGCGGAAGAGCAGGGCGTCGAGAGCACGCAGCTGCGCGGCACCGTCCAGAACGACATCCTCAAGGAGTACATCGCCCGCGGGAACTTCATCTTCCCGCCCGAGCCGTCGATGCGGCTGACCACGGACCTCTTCGCCTACTGCCGGCAGAACATCCCGCAGTGGAACACCTGCTCGATCTCCGGCTACCACTACCGCGAGAAGGGCTGCAGCGCCGTGCAGGAGGTGGCGTTCACGCTGGCCGGCGGCATGGCGTACGTGCAGGCGGCGCTGGACGCCGGGCTGAAGGTCGACGACTTCGCCCCCCGCCTGGCCTTCTTCTTCAACGGCCACAACAACGTCTTCCAGGAGGTGGCGAAGTTCCGCGCCGCCCGGAATATGTGGTCGCACGCCATGCGCGACCGCTTCGGCGCCAAGGACCCGCGCAGCCTGATGCTGCGCTTCCACACCCAGACCGGCGGGGTCACGCTCACCGCCCAGCAGCCGCTCAACAACGTCGTCCGCGTCGCGCTGCAGGGCTTCGCCGCGGTGTGCGGCGGCACGCAGTCGCTGCACACCAACGGCTACGACGAGGCGCTCGCGCTGCCGTCCGAGCGCGCGGCCAAGCTCGCCCTGCGCACCCAGCAGGTGATCGCCCACGAGTCCGGCGCCACCGACACCGTCGACCCGTTCGCCGGCTCCTACTACGTCGAGTCGCTCACGGCGGAGATCGAGGAGCGTGCCTGGGGGCTGATCGCCAAGATCGACCAGCAGGGCGGCTCGGTCGAGGCGATCGCGTTCATCAAGCAGGAGATCGAGGAGTCGGCCTTCGGCTACCACGAGCGCTACCGGACCAAGCAGGACGTCGTGGTCGGCGTCAACGAGTACGTCGAGGACGACGCCGAGGTGGAGGAGATCCTCTCCGTCGACCCCGAGTCCGAGAAGGCGCAGGTGGAGCGGCTCCAGGCGTTCAAGGCCGAGCGCGACCAGGACGCCGCCGGGCAGGCGCTCGCCGAGCTCAAGCAGGCCGCCGAGGGCACGGACAACCTGCTGCCGCCGATCCGCGCCGCGCTGAAGGACCACTGCTCGGTCGGCGAGGTGTGCGGCACGCTGCGCGAGGTGTTCGGGGAGTACCAGCCCGAGATGTAGTGCGACGCCGCCACCGCGCGGCGTCCTAGGGTTCGCGGCGTGAAACTCGCCGTCGCCGCGCTCGCCGCCTTCCTGATCCTCGCCTCGCCCGCCCGCGCCTCGTTCACCGTCACGCCCGCGTCGCCGCAGGCGGGCGGCCACGCCGACCTGACCATCCACTCGGACTTCGCGCAGACGCCGGCCCGCGTCGCCCTGCACCTGCCGCCGGGCCTGATCGGGAACCCGAGCGCCGCCGATCGGTGCCCGCGGCAGACGTTCGAGACCGGCACGTGCCCCGCGAGCAGCCGGGTGGGGCAGGCGAGCGCGACCGCGACCCTGCTCGGCCTGCCGGTCCCCGCGAGCGGCGGCGTCTTCAACCTCGAGCCCGCGGCCGGCGAGCCCGCCCGGCTCGGCATCGTGCTCGGCCCGGTGAACCTGCCGGTCGTCCGCAACGAGGCATCTGTCTCGCTGCGTCCCGACGGCGGCCTCGATTCCACGATCCCCCAGCTCGAGACGGGCGGCCTCGGTCTACAGAGCCTCGATCTCACCCTCGATGCGTCGTTCATCCGCTTCCCGACTTCGTGCGTCCCGGCCACCGTGACGATGGAGGCCGACGCCACCTACTCGGCCTCCTTCACCCCGACCGGCTGCCAGAACGTCCCGTTCAACCCCGGGCTCGCCGCGCAGCTCGACAC
>JAICUS010000594.1 GCA_025935735.1 Solirubrobacteraceae bacterium
AGCCGACGGTGACGCCTTCGACCATGTTCGCGATCAGCGAGCGCGTGAGCCCGTGCAGGGCCCGGTGCTCGGCGCGGTCGGTCGGGCGGCTCACGGTGAGCACGCCGTCCTCCTGGGACACCTGGATGTCGCGGTTCTTGCGCTCTTCCAGGTTGCCGCGCGGGCCGGAGACGCGCACGACCTCGGGCTCGACCGTCACCGTGACGGTCGAGGGGACGTCGATGGGCTTTCTACCGATGCGGGACATGCGGGTTACCAGACCTCGGCGACGACCTCGCCGCCGACGCCCGCAGCGCGAGCCTCGTGGCCGGTCATGACGCCGTGCGAGGTGGACAGGATGGTGGTGCCCATGCCGCCGAGCACCTTCGGGATCGACTTCGAGTCGACGTAGGTGCGGCGGCCCGGACGGGACACCCGGCGCAGGCCGGAGATCACCGAAGTCCGGTTCTCAGTGTACTTGAGCTTCACGAGGATCTTGTCCGACGCTGAGCCGGGCACGCCGGGGGCCTCGTCGAAGCCCTCGATGTAGCCCTGCTCGGTCAGGATCCGCGCCATCTCGCGCTTGAGCCGGCTCGCCGGGATCTCCACCGTCTCGTGGGCAGCGGTGATCCCGTTGCGGATCCGGGTCAGGAAGTCGGCGATGGGGTCGGTCATGCTCATGGCGCGCCTACCAGCTCGACTTCGTCATGCCGGGGATGTAGCCGTTGTGCGCCAGCTCGCGCAGGCACAGCCGGCAGAGCCCGAACTTGCGGTACACCGCGCGCGGGCGGCCGCAGCGCCGACAACGCGAGTGCGCGCGCGTCTTGTACTTGGGCGTCCGCTGCGAGGCGACGATCTTGGATGTCTTGGCCATGTGTCTCTCTGTCTATGCCGCTACCGGCTCGCCGGCCAGCGTCTCGAAGTGCCCCGGGCGCCCGTCGCGGGCGAACGGCATGCCCAGCGCCTCCAGCAGCGTGAACGCCTCGGCGTCGGTCTTGGCGGTGGTGGTGATCGCCACGTCCAGGCCGCGGACCTGGTCCACGCTGTCGTAGTCGATCTCGGGGAAGATGATCTGCTCCCGGATGCCCATGTTGTAGTTCCCGCGGCCGTCGAAGGCGCGCGGGTTGAGGCCGCGGAAGTCGCGCAGCCGCGGGATGGCCACCGAGATCAGGCGGTCGATGAACTCGTACGCGCGCTCGTCGCGCAGCGTGACCGTGAGGCCGACCGGCATGCCCTCGCGCAGCTTGAACGCGGCGACCGACTTGCGGGCGCGGCGGATGTTCGGCTTCTGGCCGGCGATGTCGGCCAGCTGCGACTGCGCGGCGTCGAGCATCTTGGAGTCCTGCTTGGCCTCGCCGACGCCCATGTTGAGCGTCACCTTGACCAGCTTGGGCGCCTGCATCGGCGTCGAATACCCAAACTTGTCAACGAGGGCTGGGCGGATCTCGTCGTTGTAGCGGTCCTTGAGGCGTGCCATCAGTCCAGCTGCGCTCCCGAGCGCCGGGTCACGCGGACGCGCCGGCCCTCTTCGTTTCTGGTGACGCCGACCCGGGTCGGCTTGTGATCCTTCGGGTCCACGATCGCCACGTTGGAGATGTGGAGCGGACCCTCCTTCTCGATCACGCCCACCTGCATGTTCGGCCGCCCGGGCAGCGGGCGCTGGTGGCGCTTGACCATGTTCAGGCCCTCGACGTAGACGCGGTCCTTCTGCGGCTCGACGCGGATGACCTTGCCGGTCTTGCCCTTGTCCTTGCCGGAGATGACGATCACCTGGTCGTCGGTGCGGATCTTCGCCATGCCTAGAGCACCTCCGGGGCGAGCGAGACGATCTTCATGAACCCGCCGTCGCGCAGCTCGCGCGCCACCGGGCCGAAGATGCGCGTGCCGCGCGGGTTGTTCTGGGCGTCGATGATCACCGCGGCGTTCTCGTCGAAGGCGATGTAGGTGCCGTCCTCGCGCCCGAACTCCTTCTTCGTGCGCACGACGACCGCCTTGACGACGTCGCCCTTCTTGACCGTCCCGTTCGGGTTGGCCTGCTTGACCGTGGCCACGATGATGTCGCCGACGCTGGCGTAGCGCCGCTTCGAGCCCCCCATCACGCGGATGGTGAGGATCTCGCGCGCGCCCGTGTTGTCGGCCACGCGCAGCCGCGTCTCGTTCTGGATCATCGCGCCCGCTCCAGGACCTCGAGCAGCCGCCAGCGCTTGGTGCGCGACAACGGCCGGCACTCCTGGACGCGAACCGTGTCGCCCGCGTGGGCGCTGTTGGCCTCGTCGTGGACGTGCAGGCTGATCGAGCTGCGCAGGATCTTGTGGTAGCGCTTGTGGCGGCGGGTGATGTCGACGCGCACGGTGATCGTCTTGTCGCCCTTGTCGGAGGTGACGACGCCCTGGCGCACCTTCGGCCGGCCGGGGCCGTGCTCGGGCGCGTGGCGCTCCTCGCCCGCCGGTGCGGCGGCGCGGGTCTCGGCGCGCTTCTCCTTCTGCTTGGCCCGGTAGCGCCGGCGCTGGGCGGCGTTGCGCTCGCGGTGCAGCCGGCGCGCCTCGAGGCGCTCCTCGAGCGTGCGCGGGCTGGACGCCTGCTTCGCCTTGGCGGCGCGGGCGGCCGCGTTGCGCTCCTTGCGCGTCGACGCGGGCGCCCCCTGGGGCGTCTCCTCGGTCTCGGCCGGAGCCGGCTGCTCCGTGGCAGCGGCCTCAACCTCCTCGACGATGTTCTCAGGTGTCTCTTCAGCCATCGGTGCTCTCGGTCGGGTCGATGCCGCGCTGGCGCGCGACGGTCAGCGCACGGGCCAGGCCGCGCTTGGCGGTGCGCAGCGAGGCCGTGTTCTCCAGCTCGCCGGTGGCGTGCTGGAGGCGCAGGCCGAACAGCTCGCGCCGCTGCGTGACGATGTGCTCGCGCAGCCCGCGGTCGTTGAGGTCTCGCAGCTCGGAGGAGCGCATCACTGGCCGTCCTCGCGCAGGACGAACTTGGTCTTGACGGGCAGCTTGTGGCCGGCCAGGCGCATGGCCTCGCGGGCGAGCGGCTCCGGCACGCCGGAGAGCTCGAACATCACGCGGCCCGGCTTGACGACGGCCACCCAGCCCTCGGGGTTGCCCTTGCCGGAGCCCATGCGGGTCTCGGCCGGCTTCTTGGTGACGGACTTGTCCGGGAAGACGTTGATCCACACCTTGCCGCCACGCTTGATCTTGCGGGTCATGGCGATACGGGCGGCCTCGATCTGCCGGTTGGTCAGCCAGCCGGTCTCCAGCGCCTTCAGCCCGTAGTCGCCGAACGCCACGGTCTGCTGGCCGCGGGAGAGCCCGGCCCTCCGGCCGCGGTGCACCTTGCGGTGCTTCACGCGCTTGGGGGAGAGCATCAGCGACTGATCCCTCCGCTGAGGTCCGGACGCGGGCCGCCGCGGCCACCGCCGCCACGGCCACCGCCGCCGCCGCCGCGACCGCCGCCGCCACCACGGCCGCCGCCGCCGCCAAAGCCGCCACCGCCGCGGCCGCCCGGACCGCCGCCACGGCCGCCGCCGCCCTGGCCACCGCGCCCCCGGCCACCGCCGCCGCGCC
>JAICUS010000356.1 GCA_025935735.1 Solirubrobacteraceae bacterium
CGCGACCTCCTCGCCGAACCCCTCGCGGACCTCGTCGAGCGACGCGCTGGTGTCCTCCACGGTGTCGTGCAGCAGCGCGGCGCACAGCGTCGCCGTGTCCAGGCGCATGCCGGCGCAGATCTTGGCCACGCCGACCGGGTGGGTGATGAAGTCCTCGCCCGACTGGCGGCGCTGGTCGGCGTGGTGCTCGCAGGCGAACAGGAACGCGTTCAGGACGGCCTGGCGGTCGACCGGCTCGGCCACCTCGTCGGCGTGCTCGAAGACGACGGCGAACAGGTCGCCGAGCAGCTCGTGCTCGAGCGGCGTGAGGTCGCCGGGCATGGCGACCGCGCCGTCGTCGCCGTGCTCGGCCAGGTCGACCTGCCGGTGCGCCGCGACGGCCACGGACGCGTCGTCGGCCTCGGGCGCGCCGCCGGCGATCGGCGCCCGCCGGTCGTCCACCCGCGGGTCCCCGGCGCCGTTCAGGCCGCCATCGGCGTCGTGTCGCTGCTCGTCAGGAATCTCCGGCCGTCCTCGAGCTGTCGCTGGTAGGCCATGAACGCGGCCGAGCGCTCGAGCGCGGTGCGCCCGGGTTGCGGCGCCACCGCGAGCGCCGGCCCTGCCCGCTCGAAGCCGACGAGGGCCAGCTCGGCGAGCACCCGCACGAGCCGCCCCGCCAGCGCCGCGGACCGCGGCTCGCCCCGGGTGCCGCGCAGGAGCGCCTCGCAGGCTTCAGCGCGCGCCTGTCCCACCGCACGGAGCGCGCGGTAGAGATCGGCGAGCGGCTCTGAGAGGGCGAAGTTCCATTCATGAACGCGTACAGCGAAGTCTAGTTCAGCCGTTCCCCACGCCAGGTGGGTCCAACCGTCCCCGGACGCATGGTCGAGCAGCCGCCCGTGCGGCGGGTCGAGCGCGACGACGTGGGTGAACGGCGCGGCCAGCGCCGGGTCATCCGCCAGCGCGGCCCACGAGGCGAGCGCGAACCCGCCCGCCCGCCTCGCCAGCGCCCGTGCCCGGTGCGGCGCGTGGGCGGTCAGCGCGAGCACCGGCTCACCGGTCGCCACGAGGTCGCCGAGCAGGCCGGCGATCCCGGTGCCGCGGACGTCGCGGACGTCGCGATCCCCGCCCGTGGCGGCGCCGCCGGCGGCCAGGTCGCGGTCCAGCTCGGCGCACAGCCCGGCGGCGAAGGTCTCCGGCTCGCCCAGCACGTCGATCGCCCGCGGGCGGCACGGGGCGGCGTGGCGCAGGACCAGCCGGGGCGAGACGGCGCCGTTCCAGCGGTCGATCTCCAGCCGGACCGCGGCGTCGGCCGGCACGTCCGGCTCGACCGGCAGCGCGCTGCCGGCGCCGAAGCTCACGCAGCGCGAGCGGGCGCCGCCGGCGCTGAGCGTGAACGCCACGTGGCGGCCCTCGCCCAGCGCCCGCGGGTCGGCCAGCCGCGCGGCCGGGACCAGCAGCGACACCGGCGGGTTGCCCATGCCGAACGGCGCGAGCTGCTCGAGCTCCTCGGCCAGCGTCAGCGACAGCGCGTCGCCCTGGACGACCGCGTCCACGCGCACCTCGGGCACCAGGTCCTCGGGCGCGAGGACCGCCCCGGCGTGGGCGCAGAACGCCTCGCGGAACGCGTCCACGTGCTCGCGCCGCAGCGAGAGCCCGGCCGCGGCGCGGTGGCCGCCGTAGCGGTCCAGGTGCTCGGCGGCGGCGTGCAGGCCGCCGAGGAGGTCGAACGCCGGGATCGAGCGCCCGGAGCCCGTGCCCTCCTCGCCCTCCAGCGCGATCAGCACCGCGGGGCGGTGGTGGCGCTCGGCGATCCGGGCGGCGACGATGCCGATGACGCCCGGGTGCCAGCCCTCGGCCGCCAGCACGTAGGCGTTGGCCGGCGGGTGCTGGGCGACGAGCGCCTCGGCCTCGAAGCGAATCCGCGTCTCCACGTCGCGGCGCTCGGTGTTGACGGCGTCGAGCTCACGGGCGATGGCGCCGGCCCGCTCGCGGTCCTCGGTCAGCAGCAGCTCGAGGCCGGCGTCGGCCCGGTAGAGCCGCCCGGCCGCGTTGAGCCGCGGCGCGAGCCGGAAGCCGATCGCGGCGGCGTCCACCAGGCTCGGGTCCACGCGGGCGACGTCCATCAGCGCCCGCAGCCCGGGCTTGCGCGTGGACGCCAGCCGCCGCAGCCCGGCGCGGACCAGGCGGCGGTTCTCGTCGCGCAGCGGCACGACGTCGGCCACCGTGGCCAGCGCGACCAGGTCCAGGTCCTCGTCGGCCAGCTCGGGATCCTCGCCGGCGGCGGCCAGCAGCGCCTGGGCGAGCTTGTACGCCACGCCCGCCGCGCACAGATCCGGGCACGGATAGCCCGCGACCCGCGGGTGCACGAGCGGGGCGTCGGGCAGCGCGCCGTCGGCCCGGGGCGAGTGATGGTCGGTGACCACGACGTCGAGCCCCAGCGCGCGCGCCGCCGCCACCTCCTCCACGGCCGTCACGGCGCAGTCGACGGTGATCAGCAGCTGCGTCCCCCGGGCGGCCAGCCGCTCGACCGTGGCGAGGGCCAGCCCGTAGCCGTCGTCGATGCGGCTGGGCAGGTACCAGTCGACGTCGGCGCCCACCGTGCGCAGCGCCCGCACCAGCACCGCGGTCGAGCAGACGCCGTCCACGTCGTAGTCGCCGTGGACGGTGATGCGCGAGCCCCGCCGCACGTGGCGCAGGACGTGGTCGGCGACCTCCGCGAGCCCCGGGAACGCCGCCGGCGGGTGCGCCACGCGCGCGGCCAGGAACTCCGCGGCCGCGGCGGGATCGCCGAACCCGCGCCGCACCAGCACTTGGGCCAGCACGTGCGAGCAGCCGAGCGCCTGCGCCAGCCCGGCGGCGGCGGCGAACTCGTACGGCGACACGGAGAGGCGCGCGTCCACGGTCGGCCGGAGGCTAGGCGCGCGCCAGGACGGAAAACGGGCAAGATCACCCCCATGGCCTCCTTCCCGCCCGGGTTCTTCGACCGGGCCGAGCCGGGGCAGCCGGACGAGCCGGGCCTCGACGCCCCCGCGCTGGCCGCCCTGCGCGACCTCTACGACGACCTGGGCATCGACGGGCGCGTGCTCGGCCTGTGCGCGGGCTCGCCCGAGCAATTCAACGTGCCGCCGGACGAGCTGGTCGGCCACCGCATCGGCACGGGGGCGCTCCCGTTCGCGGACGCCAGCTTCGACGACGCGCTGTGCTTCGAGGGCCTCGCCTGCCTGACCGACCCGCTGGCCGCGTTCGCCGAGGTGGCCCGGGTGCTGCGGCCCGGCGGGCGCTTCGTCTGCTCGTTCACGGACCGCCACCCGGCGCAGGCGATCCGCGGCTGGCTCGCCACCGACGACACCGGCCGCGTGCGGATCGCCCGCCGCTACTTCGAGCTCACGCCCGGCTTCGCCCCGGCGGAGAGCGACCTGCGCTCCTCGCTGACCGGCACGGGCGACCGCCTGTGGGCGGTGTGGGCCCCTACGCGAGCGGCCCGCTGAGGATCACCCGCATCGCATGACGAACGCGGGCCCGGTCCGGATGACCCTCGGCCCCACGGATGTCTCCTCCGCTCCGAGTCGCGCCGCTCCGCTCAGCTTCAGCGCGCCACGGCCGGCACGCCTGCTCGGAGCCGGCCGCCGCGACCGCCTACCGCATGCTCGGGTCGGGCCGTACCTGATGGGGGAATGGGCGTTGGCGGCAGTCGCGCTGGCGCTGATCGCGGTCGCGGCGATCTCCCGGCGGCTGTCGGGCACGGCGGCGACCCCGGCGATGCTGTTCGCCGCGTTCGGCCTGCTGGCCGGGCCCAAGGCGCTCGACGGGATCGACCTCTCCAGCTCGAGCGTCACCGTCCGCGCCCTGGCCGAGGCGACGCTCGCCCTCGTGCTGTTCTGTGACGCGTCGCGCATCGACCTCACGCAGCTGCGGCGCGCGGTCGGCGTGCCGCTGCGGCTCCTGGGAATCGGCCTGCCGCTGACGATCGCGCTCGGGGCGATCGCCGCGGCAGCGGTCTTCGGCGTCCTCTCCTTCTGGGAGGCGGTGATCCTGGGCGTGGTGCTGGCGCCCACCGACGCCGCGCTCGGGCAGGCGGTCGTCAGCGACGAGCGCGTGCCGCAACGGGTGCGCCAGGGGCTCAACGTCGAGAGCGGGCTCAACGACGGGATCTGCGTTCCGCTCCTGTTCGCCGCGGTCGCGGCGGCCGACGTGGAGTCGGAGATCTCGGCCGGCCGCAGCGCGGGCACGCTGCTGCTGGAGGAGCTCGGCTACGGCGCGCTGGGCGGCGTCGCCGCGGGCCTGCTGATCGCGTTCGTGCTCACCCGGGCCGGCCGTCACGGCCTGATCGCGGCCGAGTGGCGGCAGGCGATCCCGGTCGCCGGCGCCGCGCTCGCCTACGGGATCGCGATCGCGCTCCACGGCTCCGGCTTCATCGCGGCGTTCGTGGCCGGCGCGGTGTTCCGCGCCGCCTACGGGCGCGACCCCGAGGAGCTCAACCTCCTCGGGGAGCAGACGGGAATGATCCTCAACGGCATCACGTTCGTGCTCTTCGGGGCCGTCCTGCTCGGCCCGGCGCTCGCGCTGCTGACCTGGCAGCTCGTGCTCTATGCCGTCCTCAGCCTCACCCTCGTGCGGATGGTCCCGGTCGCGCTCGCCCTGCTCGGATCGGGCGCGCGGCCCGCCACGATCGGTTTCCTCGGCTGGTTCGGGCCGCGCGGACTGGCGTCGATCGTGTTCGCGGTGATCGTGATCGAGGAGTCGCACCTGGAGCACGAGCGGCTGCTGACGCTGGCGATCTATCTGACCGTCGGCCTCTCTGTGCTCGCGCACGGCCTCACCGCGGCGCCGCTCGCCGACCGCTACGCCAGGTGGTTCGCCGGTCATCCGCGCGAGCGCCGCCCGCCGATGGAGGACGCCCCGGCCCAGCCGACGCGCAATCGCGGCCCGGCGGCCAAGATCACCCCAACGGGATGAGCCGGAGAGCGGCGCGGCAGGGTTCACTGGTGGACGACTGAGCGCGCCCCGCTGCTCGCGACTATGGAGGTTTGACCGATGCTGGTGGCTGCGGACTACCCGTTCCTCAACGTCTTCTGGACCATGATCATCTTCTTCTGCTGGGTGGCGTGGATCTGGACCCTGATCTTGATCTTCGGCGACCTGTTCTCGCGCCGCGACAGGTCCGGCTGGTACAAGGCCGTATGGATGATCTTCCTGATCGTCCTGCCGTTCCTCGGCGTGCTGATCTACCTGATCGCCGACGGCCGGGGCATGTCCGAGCGCAGCGCCGAGCGGTCGCGCGCGAAGCAGGCGGAGTTCACCGAGTACGTGCAGACGGTCGCGGGCTCGGGCGGCGGCTCGGCGAGCGAGATCGCCACGGCCAAGGAGCTGCTCGACAGCGGGGCGCTCACGCAGGCGGAGTTCGAGTCGCTGAAGGCGAAGGCGCTCGCCTGAGCGCCGTCCGATCGTCAGTGGGCGGCGGCGTGCTCTTGGGCGATCTGGCGCTTGCCCAGCCACCAGGTCACGCCCAGCCCGATCACGGAGCCCACCAAGCCCTCGACGCCGGTGACGAAGTCCGTCCCCGACTCGCCCGGGACGCTGCCGGCATTGGTGATGATCCCGAGCACGACCGAGCCGATCACGGCGCCCACGAACGCGCCGACGATCCCGCCGTAGAAGTCGTCGGGCAGGAACACCGTGAAGTGCCACACGGCCAGCCCGACCATCACCCAGACGAGCATGGCCATCAGCGCGGCCTCCCGTGACGGCGGTTGCGCGGCTTGCGCTCCTTCGGCGCGCCGTCGCCCGGCGGCTCGGGCGGCTTCGCCGCGCCCGGGCCGGGCCCGGCCGGTGGGGTTCCGCCGTTGGCGCGCGCCCGCGCGCGGCGCCCGCCCGCGGGGCGCGACGACGTCGCCGCGGCGGCGGCGTGCTCGGGCTGCCGGCGCTCGGCCTCCTCGACCCCGAGGTCGCGCACCATCTCCTGGAACTCCGCCTGCGACACCTCGGCGCCGGCCGGGGTGATCACGCGGCGCCGGCCGCGCTCCTTCGGGGTGACGTCGATCGGGCCGCCCTGGGCGACCGTGGCGTAGGCGGGGACCTCGCCCAGCGTCTCGAGGATGCGCTGGTGGCGCGCCCGGAAGCCCGGCTCGCGCTCCTTCCAGTGCACCAGCACCGGCGTGGCGATGAAGATCGACGAGTAGGTGCCCGACGCGACGCCGATCAGCAGCGCGAACGCGAAGTCGCGCAGCGTGTCGCCGCCGAACAGCAGCAGCGAGAGGATCGGCAGCAGCGTGCAGAAGCTCGTGGCCAGCGACCGGGTGATCACCTCGGACATCGAGCGGTTGACGATCTGCGAGAACGCCGCGCTCGGCATCCGCGGGATGTTCTCCCGGATGCGGTCGAACACGATGATCGTGTCGTAGAGCGAGTAACCCAAGATCGTGAGCAGCGCCGCGACCGTCGACGTCGTCACCTCCCGGCC
>JAICUS010000322.1 GCA_025935735.1 Solirubrobacteraceae bacterium
CCGATGCGTACGCGCGGGCATGCGACCCCGCCCCCCTCTCGCCCCGTCGGGCGATACCGTTGCAGCGCGGACCGGCCGACAACATCCCGGTGAGCGCAACGTTCTCGCAGAACGCTCCTATCAAGTCAGACCGATCCCCGAAGGCACGAACCGGGGCCGACACCTCGTTTTCTAGACACCGCGCCAACGGGTCTGATCACTCACTGAGTCAGACCCCGGTTCACCTTCGACCCTACGCCAGCCGTCGCTCGCGCCGGGCACCCACGATTACAACACCGGGATCATTTCCGCGGGGCGGCCAGGGCTCTCGCTTCCCTACCCAGCCGCAGTTCGCCGGCCCCGGAACGGCGCCCCGCACTTCACGCGGCGACCTTCTCGAACAGCCGGATCTCGGAGATCTCCGCTCGCTCCTGGTCCGGGGCGAGCTTGGTGATCCAGACGAGGTAGTAGCGGTACGCCGTGCCGCCGGTGTCGAGCTTGAAGGACTTGTCGGAGGCGTCCACGGTGCCGCTCGCGAGCTTCTTCCAGCCGCCGGGGACGCTGTGCGGGACGTCGCCGGCCGGGGCGGCGTAGATCGTGGCCCGCCAGCCCGGGTCGGGAGTCGAGACCTGCAGCGACACGGCGGCCACCTTCGGCTTGGCGTCGACGTAGATGCCCACGCCGGGCTTGCCGGCGCCCGCGATCCCGTCGCGGTAGCTCTCGGTCGTCCACGCGGTGCCGGGGTCGCGGTCGACCACGCGCGGCGCCTCCTCGGAGTGCTCCTGGTCGTCGCCCAGCGGGTCGTAGTCGTGGGCCGACGCGCTGGCCACCGAGACGTTCTTGGTGCCCGCCGGCGTGGCGCTGACCTTGCCCGGGCCGGTGCCGCGCTGGATGTGCTTCGGGCCCTCCTTGGCCAGCAGGGCGACGATCAGCGCGCCGACGCCGAACAGCAGGATCACGCCGAGCAGCGACAGCTGGTGGCGCATGCGGAACGGCAGCCGCCGGCGCGTGTGGGCGGGCAGCGTGCGGATGACCGCGGTGGCCTCGCCGGTGGAGGTGCCGGAGCGGGCGGCCTCGATGGCCAGCGCCTCCTCGAGGTCGGCGACGAGCGACGGGATGTCGGCGTAGCGGTGCTCGAGCGACGTCTCGGTCATCCGGTCGAGCACGGCGGCGAGCGTGGCCGACACCTCCGGGCGCAGCGCCTGGATGTCCGGCAGGTCCTCGCGCACGTGCTTCATGGCCACGGCGATCTGGTTCTCGCCGTGGAAGGGAACGTCGCCGGTCAGCATCTCGTAGAGCACGACGCCGAGCGAGTAGATGTCCGACTGGCCGTTGACGTCGTGGCCCAGCGCCTGCTCGGGCGAGACGTAGTCGGTCGTGCCCAGGACGCGGCCGTCGGCGGTCAGCCCGTCGTCGCGCAGCGAGCGGGCGATGCCGAAGTCGGTGACCTTGGCCGAGCCCTCCTCGTCGATCAGCACGTTCTGCGGCTTGACGTCGCGGTGGACGATGTCGTGCGAGTGGGCGCAGCCCAGCGCGCGGGCGATCTCGATCGCGTAGGCCAGCGACTCGTCCACCGGCAGCCGGCCGATCGCCCGGATGCGCTCCTTGAGCGTCTTGCCCTCGACGTACTCGAAGACGATGTAGGGCCGGCCTTCGTCCTCCCCGGCGTCGATCACGCCCACGATGTGCGGGTGCGAGAGCTGGGCGACCGCGCGGGCCTCGCGGCGGAAGCGCTCGAGCTGGTCGGAGTCCGCGGCGATCTCGCGGTGCAGCAGCTTGATCGCCACCCGCCGCTCGAGGTTGGCGTCGAAGGCGAGATAGACCGTCGACATCCCTCCCGCGCCGATCTGGGCGTCGAGTCGGTAGCGGCCGCTGAGCTGCATGCCGACGAGCGTGCTCATGGAGTCGTTTCTATTGTGGCCGATGTGCCCGCGGGTTCGGTGACGATCTTCACGGATCCCTACTGTCCCTGGTCATGGGCGGCCGAGCCGCACCTGCGGCGCCTGGAGGTGGAGTTCGGCGCCGCGGGCGCCCCGTCCTTCGTGATCGTCGGCCTGCACCGGCGGATCGAGAAACCCGAGGAGCTGGCGCTGGAGGCGCTGGACGCCGCCGCGGAGAGCGGCATGCCCGTGGACGCGCGGGTGTTCCTGCGCGATCCGCCGTCCTCCACCCACCCGGCCGGGCTGGCGATCCAGGCGGTGGCCGAGCAGGCCGGCGGCTCCCGCGTGGGGGCGTTCCTGCGCCGGCTGCGCGAGGCGATCCTGCTGGAGGGCCGGCGGATGGACACCGCGCCGGCGCTGCTGGACGCCGCGCGCGAGACGGGCGGGCTGGATGTGGAGCGGCTGCGGGTGGACTTCGGCTCCAATGCGATCGTCGAGGCGTTCGGGGCGCAGATCGAGCGGGCGCGGGCGGTGCCCGAGGAGCACCACGCGCCCGGCACGGGGCGTGTGCGGATCCCTTCCCTGGAGGTGCGCGGCCCGGACGGCGAGCGTCACGCCGCGTACGGCTACGGCCCGTACGAGCGCTGGCGCGAGGCGATGCTGGCGGCCGGCTTCGCGCCCGCGCAGCCGCGGCCGGCGGCCGAGGAGGCGGTCCGCCGCTGGGGCTCGCTGGCCACGCCGGAGGTGGCCGCGGCGTGCGACCTGCCGGGCCCGCGCGCGCCCGCGGAGCTGTGGCGGCTGGCCGCCGAGTGGCGGGTGCGCGCGCGGCCGGTGCCCGGCGGCGTGATGTGGTCGCCTACGGGTTGACGGAGCGGCCGGACCAGGTCTGCCACTCCGAGCCGCCGTCGGCCTGCTGCTCGCGGCGCTGGTCGGATTCGTGGGCGCGCTCCTCGGCATCCCCGGGCGGGGTCTCGGACACCAGCGGCTCGACCTGCTCCGGGGTGGCCGGGTGGCCGGCCGCCGCGATGGCGTCCTCGATCTGGTGCTCCTCCGGGCTCATGCCCGGCGCGGTCGGCTCCGCGGCGGCTTCCAGCTCGGCCTCGGCCTGCTCCTGGCCCTCCGACTCGCCCTCGCCGGCCTCCATCAGCGGCCGCTCGGCCTCGGTCGCGTGCTCGCCGTATTCGGAACCCGCGTAGTCGCTGACGGTCCCGCCGATGTTCGCCGCCTCGGCCGCGGCGGCGGCCTCCTCGGCCGCCTCGTCGATCGCCGGCGGCTGGAAGGGCGGCGGCGTCGGCACCGGCGTCGAGGTGTTCTCGACCGGGCCGGCCGCGTCGTAGTTGGAGATCGGCGGCGGGCTCTGCGCGGGCGGCGGCGGCGCGGCAGCCGGCTCGGACGACGAGCGGCCGGGCAGCAGCGCCTTCACGCTGCCGCGCTTGCGCACCAGCACCGCCCCGGCGGCGACCGCCACGCCCGCCAGGAGGGTCTTTCCAAGCATGGACATACCTCAGACCGTACCCAGGAATGCGAAGGGCGACCCTTCCGGGTCGCCCTCAACGGTGCGCTGTTTTTCAGGCCGTCTGCGGCGAAGGGAGCTCGAGCGGCGCGGCGTCGGCCGCGGCCCGGTTCTCCTCGCGCACGGCGTGCCAGATCTCCTCGCGGTAGACCGGCAGGGAGCGCGGGGCCTCGATGCCCACGCGCACGGTGTTGCCGACGATCTCCATCACGTGCACGACGACGTCGTCGCCCACCATGATCTTCTCGCCGGCGCGGCGGGTGATGAGCAGCATGCTTCCTCCTTGGATCAGCTGCGAAGCGGGTGGACGGGGGACCTACGCCGCGGCGGCGACCGCGGGGAACAGCGGGGCGCGGACGGGGGCGTCCTCGGCCTCGTTGATGACCTGGTGGCCGTGGCCCTCGGCGACGAGGATCGGCGCGCGCAGGTTGGCGTAGAAGTCCGACAGCTGCGAGCCGGCGCGGACGGTCACCCAGACCTCCACGTCGCTCGGGTCGGCGGTGATCCCGGCGGACTGCTCGTCGGCCAGCTCGACCGCGTAGTCGGAGAAGAAGCGCCAGGGGTTGGCCACCGGCAACGCCAGCTCCGGATCGTCGAGCGAGTGCAGCCAGCTGAACGCGCTGTCGGAGCCGGTCGGCACGATGGCGTAGCGGCGGCCGCCGAGGCCGATCAGGCCGTTCGGGAACTCGATCACGCGGTCGGCCGGGATCTCGATGGTCCCGAAGCGCGACGAGTCGATGGTGAGTGCGGACATGAGAACGAAAGTGCTCCTGGAGGGAAGGAACGGATCTACCGCTCCTATCGGCCTACTTGAGGAAATCCATTAGCGACGACTGCACCAGGTTCGCCCCGGCACGCAGGGCGGACTGGTAGGCGACGCTCTGGGAGTTGAAGTCGATCAGCGTCTGCGCCATGTCGGCGTCCTCGGTGTCCGAGAGCTGCTTGGTCACCGAGGTGGCGATGTCCGCCAGGCGCGAGTCGGCGGCCTGCAGCCGGTTCGTGGCCGCGCCGTTGCGCGCGCGGACCTCGAGGAGCTTGTTCAGGTTGTCGTTGAGCTGGGTGAGGTCGGTCCCGCGCAGCGAGGGCCCGTCGCCGGAGCGCAGGTGGTCGGAGATCGTCCGCAGCGTGTCGAGCAGCTTGCCGTCGCCGGCCGCCTGCCCGTCGCCGAGGATCTCCTGGCCGACCGAGTTGATGCTCATGGTCACGCCCGGGCCGATCTCGCGCAGCACGCCCGGGATCGCCGGGTTCAGGCCGCCCTGGTCGCCCTTGTAGGTGTCGTCGGCGCCCTGGGCGTACGGCGGCGTCGCCGTCGCCGTGCCGGAGAAGACGTACTTGTCGCCGTACTGGGCGTTCGCGGTCTCCTTGACGCCCTGGACGATCTGGTCGATCTCGTCGGCCAGCGCGTTGCGCGACGTCTGGTCGGCGGTGTCGGAGGCGCCCTGGAGCAGCAGGTCGTTGGCCCGGTGGACGTACTGGGTGACCGAGTCCAGCGCGGCCTCGGTCGTGTTCTGCCAGTCCTCGGCGTCCTCGATGTTGCCCTTGTAGGCGTCGTTGGCCGACAGCGCGGAGCGCAGGCCCATGGCGCGCGCGGCGTTGTACGGATCGTCCGACGGGCGCGTGATCTGCTTGCCCGAGGCGGCCCGCTGCTGGGTCTTGGCCAGCTTGTCGGAGAGGATGTTGAGGTCCGAGAGGACGCTGCGGTGGACCATGTTGGTGGTGATGCGCATGGCTACAGCCCCACCTTGCCGGTCCGGTTGATCAGCACGTCCAGCATCTCGTCCATCGTCGACATCGCGCGCGAGGACGCCTGGTAGGCGCGCTGGAAGGTCACGAGGTTGGACATCTCCTCGTCCATCGACACGCCGGAGACGCTCTCGCGGCGGTCCTGGGCGGAGTCGGTGAGCACCTGGGCGTTGGCCTGCAGGCGCTGGGCTTCGGCGACGTCTGAGCCGACCTTGGCCACGAACGCCTTGTAGACGCCGTCCACGCCCGGGTTGCCGCGCAGCTGCGAGACCGCCAGGGCGATGTCGTTGGAGCCGGCCGAGCCGCTGCCGGACACCATCGTCGCCGGCGAGCTGACCAGTGCCGGGTTGACCTGGATCGTCGCGCCGGCCGGGGTGCCGGTGGTGAAGAACGAGCCCTGGTAGGCGGTGTTGACCGTGCTGGCCAGCGCCGCCGAGAAGTTGTCGAGCGTGTTCAGGTAGCCGTCGACCGCGCCGCCCGGCACCTGGGCGATGCTCTGCAGGCCGCCGAGCTGGCCGCCCGGGTTCCAGCCGCCGCCGGGCGGGCCGCTCCAGGAAGCGGTCTGGTCGGAGACGATCGGGTAGGTCGTGCCGGTCGAGGCGTCGACGAACGACACGTTCGTCGAGCCGGTCGGCAGCGTCTGGACCGAGATCTGGCCGTAGCCCGAGAGCTTGTCCAGCAGCTGGTCGCGCCGGTCCATCAGGTCGTTCGGCGTGTCGCCGTTGACCAGGTAGGAGGCGATCGACTTGTTCAGCCCGGCCAGCTCGCTCGCCACCTGGCTGACGTCGCCGCCCGGGCCGGCGATCGAGTCGTACTGCGACTGCGCGTCGGCCTGCGCCGCCACCATCTGCGAGCGCACGGACTGGATCGAGTCGGTCAGCGACTGGCCGGCCGACACCACCGCCTGCTTGGCCGCGGCGAGGTCGGGGGTCTTCTCGAGGTCGCTCCAGGAGCTCCAGAACTTGTCCAGCGCGGCGTTGATGCCGCTGTCGCCGGGCTCGGCGAGCGAGAGCTCGGCGCCGTTGAGGCCGTCGGCCCGCGCCTTCTGCTGCTGCAGGCCGGTGTTCTGCGCGCGGTACTGGGTGTCCAGGAACTGGTCGCGCACGCGGGTGTAGCCGGTGACGTCCACGCCCGAGCCGAGGTGGCCGGACGGGCTGACCGAGCCGGACGTCGGCACCTGCAGCGCCGGCGAGGCGGCCAGGTTGACCTTCTGGCGCGAGTAACCGTCGGTCGAGGCGTTGGCGATGTTGTGGCCGGTGGTGTCCAGCGCCATCTGCTGCGCGATCAGCCCGCGCAGCGAGGTCTGGAGGCCGTAGAAGGAGGAGACGCCCATCGCTATGCCTGGAGGTCGAGTGCGCGGTGGACGGGCGGTGCGCCGGCTGGACCGGACCCGCCCGGCGGGCGGTAGCCCGGCTCGGGGTCGCCGCCGAGCAGCCGGGTGAGGTGCGAGAGGAAGCTCAGCTCCTGGCGCATCAGCGCGCGGTTGATGCCGTGCTCGCGGGCGATCTCGGACAGCAGCCCGCGCAGCTCGGCGGAGCGCTGCATGGCCATCTGCGCGGCGCCCGGGGAGACCAGGGCGCACAGGCGCTCGAGCGTGACGGTGGTGGCGGGGACGCCGAGCGCCTGCCCGGCGCGCTGCAGCAGCCCGGTGCGCTCCATCTCGAGCGCGCCGCGGCGGCCCATCTCGGTCTGGATGTCGGCGAGCCGGGCCAGCACGGCCTCGGAGTCGCGCTCCCGGATGGCCGCGCCCTGCGCCAGCACGAGCTGGAGCAGCCGGCGGGCGGAGTTGATCTGCGCGTCCAGGTGGGCGAGCAGCTCGGCTTCGAGCATCGAGCTCATGACGAGCGCATCCCC
>JAICUS010000425.1 GCA_025935735.1 Solirubrobacteraceae bacterium
CGGCGACGCTCGAGGAGCTGCTGATGGCGGCGGAGTACGTGCTCAAGGAGGGCAACCCGAACGTGATGCTGTGCGAGCGCGGCATCCGCACGTTCGAGACCGCCTATCGCTTCACGCTCGACATCATGGCCGTGCCGATGCTCAAGGAGCTCTCGCACCTGCCGGTGATCGTCGACCCCAGCCACGCGCCCGGCCGGCGCGACATGGTGCTGCCGCTCTCGCTCGCCGCCGCGGCCGCCGGCGCCGACGGGATCATCGTCGAGGTCCACCCCTGCCCGGACGAGGCGATCTGCGACGGCCCGCAGCAGCTGCACGCCGACGGGTTCGCCGCCTACCTCGAGCAGGTCGAGCGCGCCGCGGCGGTAGCCGGCAAAGTGCTGAGCGCGGCCGCGTGAAGGTCGCGGTCGTCGGCGTCGGGTTGGTCGGTGGCTCGATCGGACTCGCCGTCCACAAGCGCCTCGGGGCGCTGGTGAGCGGCTATGACCCGGCGCCGGCGGCGCGTGAGGCCGCGCTCGCCCGCGGCGCGATCCAGGTGGCGTGCGAGTCGGTGGCCGAGGCGGTGGCCGACGCGGACTTCGCCTTCCTGGCCGCGCCGGTGCACGCGCTGCCCGCGCTCGTGAGCGAGGCGCTGGCCGCCGCCGGGGAGCGCTGCGTGGTCAGCGACGTCGGCTCGGTCAAGCGCGCGGTCGTGCGCGGCGTGGATGACCCGCGGTTCATCGGCGGCCACCCGCTGGCCGGCGGCGAGACGGCGGGGGTCGAGCACGCCCGCGACGACCTCTTCCAGGACGCCACCTGGTACCTGACGCCGACGAAGGCCACCCAGGGCACGAGCTACGAGCGCTTGCACCGGCTGATCACCCGCCTCGGCGCCTGGCCGGCCGCGACGGACGCCGACACCCACGACGTCGTGATGGCCTCGGTGTCGCACCTGCCGCACGTGCTGGCCAACGTGCTCGTCGGCCAGGCGGCCCGCGTGCTCTCGGCCGAGGGCGAGCGCCTGCCCGTCACCGGCCCGAGCTTCCGCGACGTCACCCGCGTGGCCGGGGCCAGCACGCCGATGTGGCGCGGTGTCTATCTCGCCAACGCCGACGCGCTGGTGGACGCGATCGACGACCTGGTGGAGCGGCTGCGGGCGGCGCGGGAGATGCTGGCCGCGGGCGACGGCGACGCGATCGGCGCCTGGAACGACGCCGCGCGCGAGGACCGCCGGCGCCTGCTGGAGGCCGACCTGGAGGGCGGCGACGTGCACGAGCTGGTCGTGCTCGTCCCGAACCGGCCGGGGATCGTCGCGGAGATCGCGCTGGCGCTGGGCCGCGCCGCGATCGACATCGTGGACATGGGCCTGTACCCGCAGAGCGGCACGCACGGCACGGTCGCGTTGTGGATCCGCGGCGAGGACGTCGCCGCGCAGGCCGAGGAGCTCGTGCGCGGGCTGGGACTGGAGGTGGCGCGGGCGTGAGACGCCGGTTCGACCCGAGCGGGCCGCTGCGGGGGACGCTGCGCGCGCCGGGGGACAAGTCGCTGTCGCACCGGGCGGCGCTGATGGGCGCGATGTGCGCCGACCCCGTGCACGTGACCGGCTACCTGGACGCGGCCGACACGCGCTCGACGCTCAACGCCGTGCGGGCGCTCGGCGCGCTGGTGGAGGAGGGCGCGCCGGACACGCTGACGATCCGCGGGCCGGGGCTGCGCGCCGCGGTGGAGGCGGACATCGACGTGGGCAACGCGGGCACGCTGATGCGGCTGCTGCCGGGCTGGCTGGCCGGGCAGCCGGGCGGCGCCTGGACGCTGGACGGCGACGACTCGATCCGCCGCCGGCCGGTCGACCGGATCGCCACGCCGCTGGAGCTGATGGGCGCGCGGATCGAGGCGCGCGAGGGCCGCTTCGCCCCGTTCGTCGTGCGCGGGGCGCCGCTGGCCGGCATCGAGTACGCGCTGCCGATGGCCTCGGCGCAGGTGAAGTCGTGCGTGCTGCTGGCCGGGCTGCTGGCCACGGGCCCGACCGCGGTGGTCGAGCCGGCGCCGAGCCGCGACCACACCGAGCGCCTGCTCGCCCGGGCGGGCGCGGGGATCTCGCGCGACGGCGCGCGCATCGTCGTCACCGCGCAGGACGAGCTCGAGCTGGGCTCGGTGCACGTCCCGGGTGACCCCTCCTCGGCGGCGTTCCTGGTGGCGGCGGCGGTGCTCGTGCGCGGCTCGCGGATCGTCATCACCGACATGAACGCGAACTGGACGCGCATCGGCTTCATCCGCATCGCCCAGCGCATGGGCGCGATCGTCCTGGGCGACCTCGAGGTGCCGCGGCCGGGCGAGATCGTCCCGGAGGAGCCGGTCTGCGAGCTCGACGTCGCCGCCGGCCCGCTGGTGGGCACGACGGTCGAGGCGCCGGAGGTGCCGCTGGCCATCGACGAGCTGCCGCTGGTCGCGCTGCTCGGCGCGTTCGCCGAGGGCGAGACCGTGGTCCGCGGCGCGGGCGAGCTGCGCCACAAGGAGACCGACCGGATCGCCACCGTGGTCGACGGCCTGCGCGGCCTCGGCGCGTCCATCGAGGCGACCGCGGACGGCTTCGTGGTCCAGGGCACCGGCGAGCTGCGCGGCGGCGTCCTGCCCGCACACGGCGACCACCGCCTGGCCATGCTCGGCGCGGTGGCCGGCCTGGCGAGCCGCGAGGGCGTCGAGGTCGACGGCATGGAGGCCGCCGCCGTCTCCTACCCCGGCTTCGAGCCCGACCTGGCGCAGCTGCTGCTGTGAGCTTCGACCTCGCCGCCTACAAGCGCGCCGTCGAGGCCGCTGCCGGCTATGCGGGCGCCGCCGTGTAGACCACGCGGACCGTCGCCGAGAAGTCCTGCGTGCCCGGCTCGATCCGGCTCGGCCGCGGGGCCTTCGCGGACGAACCGCCGCTCGCGCCGCTGGACTGCGGCTCGAACTCGCCCGACTGGGGGTCGAGGTCCACGCTGCGCACGCCGGTGATCGTCAGTCCGGTCTGGGCGGCCGCCGCGTCGGCGCGCTTGCGCGCGTCGGCCAGCGCGGCGCGCTCCGCGAGCTGCCGGCCCTGCGAAGGGTCGGCGAACCCGAACTCGGGCGCCTCCACGGAGTCGGCGCCCGCGTTGGCGACCGCGTCGAGCAGCGCGCCGAGATGCTTCACGTCGCGGGAGCGGATCGTCAGCGTCTGGCTCGCCGCGTAGCGGACGCGATGATGGACGCGGCGGCGCTCGATGCTCAGGCCCGACGTCTGGATGTCGGTGTCCGCCACGCCGTGCGCCTTGACCGCCTTCAGGATCCGGGCGATCCGTGCGTTGGCCGCGCGGCGGGCGGCGGCCGACGTCGGCGCGCGGCGCAGCACGCCGGCCTGGAAGTCTGCGATGTCCGGCACCAGCGTCGCTGTGCCGTTCCCGTCGACCGCGATCGTCGGCGTGGTGTCCATGGTCTGCGCCGCGGCGGGCGCGGCGAGCAGCAGCGTGGCGGCGAGCGCCGCGAATACGAGCCTCATGCCCCTACTACGCTCGGGCGGCGAAGGTGTCACGGTGCCGGTCAGCGGATCGGCGCGGTCCGGGCGGCGCCCGCCTCGGTCCAGTAGATCGCGTGGCTGTTGGAGGCCAGCGCGAGCGAGTGGGGGGCGATCGCGGGCGAATGGGCGACGACGCGCTCGCCGACCTGGCCCGTGCCGCTCGTCGCGTCGGAGATCGTCACCCGGTACTCGGTCGTCTCCGGCTGGGCGCACGTCACCGGTTCCGTGGCGGAGCGCACGCAGTCGCGGGCGATCCACGCCTCGCTGCCGCGCTGGGTGACCACGAGGCCGACGATCGCGACCTCGGCGTTCTCGACGTCGCTGCCCTGCGGGTTGCGGACCGTGTGACCGCTGCGCACGTCGACGACGCCGGCGAACGGCAGCGTGCCCGCGCCGGAGATGGCCGTATTGACATACGCGACGTAGTGGCCCGCGATCCGGATCGTGGAGGCCGTCACACGTTCGATCCCGAAGTCGCCGCGGCGATTCAGGCGCTGGATGTGTCCGGTGCTCAGCGAGCAGCCGTAGTAGAGCGGAGCGCCCTTCGTCTCGCCGCTGGCCACCGTGCCCCGGCGGAACACGCGCGCCTGGGAGTTGGCGGCGATCGTGGCGCCGCTGTGCGCGCAGGTGAGCGTGGAGCGCGCGGCGGCCGGGACGGCGGCGACGGCGCCTGCGGCGAGGCCGGCGACGACGATCACCGCTGCTGCTCGGGCCAGAACGGTGGGGGCCATGGCACCGCAGCGTACGCTCACCGCGGGCGGTAGACCGACAGCTCCACCGCGACGGTCACCGTGTCGAGCGGGCGGGGCGTGAGGTTGTGGCGGGCCCAAGGGCCCATCCGATACAGCGCCGCCGCGGCGTCGGGGCCGAGGTGCACCCGGTCGGCGACGCGGATGCGCCGCTCGAGCGCGAAACGGCGCCCGAACTGCCGGTCGAGGCGCTCGCGCTTGCGGGCGTCGATGCCCACGGAAGTGTGCACCAGCAGCTCGTGCAGGTGATCGGCCGCCGGAGCGAGCAGCAGGAGGCGGCCGTCGGGCGCCAGCACGCGGTGGATCTCCGCGGCGTTGCGCGGCGCGAAAGCCACGAGGACGACGTCGGCCGCATGGCTGCGGACGGGCAGGCCGGTCCAGACGTCCGCGCCGACCGCGGCGAGGCGCGGGTGCCGGCGCGCCGCCGCGGCCAGCGCGTGGCGGGACACGTCGACCGCCACGCCATGCCCGCCGGCCAGGCGGTCCAGGATCCCCTCCGCGTGGTGGCCCGTGCCGGCGCCGACGTCCAGTAGCCACCAAGGCGCCCGCGCCCCGCAGACCTGCTCCGCGACCGCGGCCAGCGCGGCCGTCACGGCGCGGAACCCGCCCGCCGCGAAGACGGCCCCGCGGGCCTCGATCATGTCGCGGTCGTCGCCTGCGTGCCTGACACGCCGCCCGTCGAGTCGCACGCTTCCCCGGCGCGCGACGTCGAAGCGGTGCCCGAGCCGGCACACGAGGCTCCGTCCCTCAGGGCGCAGACGCCCGCGGCAGTGCGGACAGGCGAGCACCGCCGTGGCGCGCCGGAGCGGCGCGGGGAGCGGATCGGCCCGGCGCGCGCGAGCGGGCGCGCCGGCGTGCACGGACAACATGGCAACACCTCGGGAAGTCGGCCCCGCGAGGGCGGGGCGGGGTCACGGTCTGAGCGGCGGCCGCGAGGCCGCCCGGGACCGGACTAGAGGTATGCGTGCTGATGCGCTGCCATCGAGCGACAAGCGTAGCCGTCAATCCTGCGCCGGCACGAGCCGCAGCGTCGTCGCCACGACCTCGGGCGTGACCATCGCCTCGGTGGAGCCGGGCGAGCGGGAGCCGTACTTCGCCCGGAACGCGTCGGAGACGCGCTCGTTGACGTCGGGATCGCGCTCCGGCTCCACGCCCGCCTCGACGCCCTCGATCTCGACGC
>JAICUS010000818.1 GCA_025935735.1 Solirubrobacteraceae bacterium
CGTGACGAGGTGGAAGCCGCGCGGCCGCGGCCGCAGGCGGATCTCCCGCTGGACCCTCATCGGCGCCCTACGGTAGCCGGGCGACCCGCATGTCCACGCGCTCGCCCCGGAACGGCACGCCCTCGGCCTCCAGCAGCGCGCGCTGGCGGGCGCCCTGGGTCAACGAGCCGTCCGAGCGCACGACGCGGTGCCAGGGCACGTCGTCCGGGTGCCCGCCGGCCAGCACGGATCCGGTGTAGCGCGGCGCGCCGGGCGAGAGATCGCCGTAGGTGCGCACGAAGCCCTCCGGGATCTCCCGGATGCGGTCCAGCACCCGCTGTCGCCTATGCTCGGCGCCGTGAGCCGCCACGGGACGTATTCAATCGTCGCGCGCGACCCGGAGACGGGCGAGGTCGGCGTGGCCGTGCAGTCGCACTGGTTCTGCGTCGGCCCGCTGTGCGCCTGGACGCGCGCCGGCGTGGGGGCGGTGGCCACGCAGTCGGTGGTCGAGCCCGCCTACGGCCCGAACGCGCTCGACCTGCTCAGCGACGGCACCGGCGCCGAGCAGGCGCTGGGCGAGCTGCTGGCCGCCGACCCGCTGGCGGCGGTGCGCCAGGTCGCGGTGCTCGACACCCGCGGCGGCCCGGCCACCCACACGGGCGCGGACTGCATCGCCGAGGCCGGGCACGCGGCCGGCGAGCACTGGAGCTGCCAGGCCAACATGATGGAGAACGCCACCGTCCCGGCGGCGATGTCCGAGGCCTACGCCGCCTCGTCCGGGCCGCTGGCCGACCGCCTGATGGCCGCGCTGCTGGCCGCCGAGGGCGAGGGCGGCGACGTCCGCGGGCGCCAGTCGGCGGCGCTGAAGGTCGCGCCCGCCGAGGGCGAGCCGTGGCGCACGACCGTCGACCTGCGCGTGGACGACCACGCCGCGCCGCTGGACGAGCTGCAGCGGCTGCTGCGCCTCCAGCGCGCCTACGAGCTGGCCGGCTCGGCCGACGAGCTGATGGCCGCCGGCCGGGCGCAGGAGGCCGGCGAGCTCTACCGCAGCGCGGCCGGGCTCGCCCCCGAGTCCGACGAGCTGCTCTTCTGGGCCGGCCTGGCCCTGGCCAACGCGGGCGATCTCGACGGCGGCCTCGACGCTGTGCGCCGGGCCGCCGCCGTGCAACCGAACTGGCTCGTGCTGCTCGACCGCCTCTCCGCGGACTTCGCGCCCGCTGGAGAGGCGGTGAGACGCGCCCTCGGGCGCTAGCAGATCACCTGCAGGTGGAACGACGACGTCGTGGGCGCCGGCGGCGGCGTCGCGCCGGTGTCGAAGTTGACCGTCACGGCCTTGGCGTTGCCGGCGGTCGGCGAGACGCCCGGGGAGACGGCGGTCGCGGCGCCGACCGGCGAGACGGTGTAGGAGCACTTGCTCACGTCGCGAGCGAACGCGACGGTGAACGCGGCGCCGGTCTTGGACACCGTCGGCGTGCCGCGCCCGGTTACCGTGGGCGTAGTGCCGTCGGTCACCGCCGCGAACAGGAAGTCTGCGCCGAGCGCGAAGTCGGACGCGTCGTGGCTGTCGACGCGGTCGGCGTTCAGGCCGGTGGCCACGCCCGTGGCGGTCGTGGTGAACGGCTTGCCGTTGGCGTCCTTGGTGGTGATCCGGCCGGCCTCGTTGCCGTCGGTGGCGAACTCGAACGCGCGGCCGGTGTTGAGGTTGTTCGCGCGCACGCACGGCTCGTGGCCCGGGGCCGAGCGGCAACCGTAGATCGCGCCGCCGCCGTCGCCGATGCGCAGGTTCGACTGGCGCGTGCCGTAGGTGTCGTTGTTGGTGATGATCTGCGTCTCGGCGCTCGTCGTGTGGGGGTAGCCCGGGTTGCGCTTGCCCAGCAGCAGGCTGCGGCCTTCGCCGAAGCCGAGCGCGACGGACGGGACGCCGATCGCGATGATCAAGGAGCACAGAACCGCCGCTCGGGCGGAGAAACGAAACCTCTTCATACGACCCGCGACACGCGGGGATTATGAGAGTTGCGGCTGCGAGGGCTCCGGGAAAAGGGTTTCGCCCTCCCGTCGTCTTCGCCTGTCAAGGGGCTGACGACTCAGC
>JAICUS010000384.1 GCA_025935735.1 Solirubrobacteraceae bacterium
GAGACCACGCGCGCGCCCTCGCCGGGGGCGGCATAGGCCTCGTCCGCGCCCGCCGAGATCATGAAGAACGCGCCCGGAGCAGCCGTCCACGTCAGGTGCCGCTCGCCGTCCGGGAGGCCGTCGAGCTCGCCGAACTCGGCGCCGTCGGGGACGGGGAGCGTCACCGTCGCCTCGTCGAAGTCGAACGTCTCAATGCGCTCCACGTGAACGCCATCTGACCACGGGTGGCCACGCCGGCGCAAGCGCGTTCGGGCAGATCTGTATGTCCGCCCCCAGACCTCGGCCCGGCGCTCGCGCCGCGGCCGTCCGCGGATCGAGTACGGGCGCCATGTCGGTCAGCCCACAACGAGGTAGTGTCGAGCCGTGTCGGACCAGGACGAGCTCCACGAGCTCGAGGAGCAGACCCGGCGCGCAAGTCTCTTCGCGCAAACGGTGGCCAGCGGGCAGATCGCTCGGGCCAACCAGACCGAGGCCGCGGTCTACGGGTTGATCGACCTGTTGATCAAGAAGGGCGCGCTGTCGTCGGACGAGGTCGCCGCCGCGATCGAGCAGACCGGCAGGGACATGCACGAGGCCGGGCGACAGGCGACCCTGGAAGTGGTGGTCCGGGAGGACGCTCCTGCCCCGGCGGTGTCCGCCGATGCGATCGACTGCGCCGCGCGGATCCCCTACTGCAAGGCGTCCTGCTGCAGGCTGCGCTGGCCGATGACCCTCGAGGAGGTCGAGTCAGGGCCGGTCAAGTGGGATCTCGGCCGCCCGTTCTTCAACCGCCACGGCGCGCACGGCTACTGCCATCAGTTCGATGCCGAGAGCCACGGCTGCAACGTCTACGAGCAGCGTCCGCAGCCCTGCCGCCAGTACAGCTGCGCCGACGACGGGCGAATCTGGCTGGACTTCGAGAACATGGTGCCGAACACCGAGTGGATCGAGAGTCACTACGAGCGCGGGCCGGTCGAGCTGTTCCTGAGCTCCCCCGGCGAGGCCTGAACCCGGTCGGCGCCTTCCTACCCGGAGGAGCTACTCCGCGTCCTCGCCGAGCTCGCGGGCCAGGCCGTCCAGGCGCCACGTGCCGAGCACGCCCGCGACATCGATGCTTCGCGCGACGCTGGTGAACTCGGCCGCGAGCAGCGAATCCCGGGGCAGGCCGGCCGCGAGATCCCTCAGCGTCTCGGCGAGCGCGGTCATCGCGGCGCGCTCCGCTCCGGCGACACCGTCCGGATCGCGTCGCGACCGTCTGCGCCTTCCCCGCGTGATCGCCATCAGTGGATCCTCCGCTCTGACCGATGTCGCCTCGGTCATGGGCTGCAACCGCCTCCATGCGGCGCCAGGCGCGACGATACCGGCGACACGGCGGTTGGTGACGCGAACATCCGTCCACGGCTTAGGACCAATTGCCCGTAGAGGCGCGCGGCGGCACGGGCCACGATATGGCCATGACCACGCAGACCAGTCCCAGCGAGCAGATCACCGCAGAGGTCACCTCGTGGCCCGGCGTCGAGGCCGGCCCGGGTCGCCGGGGCGAGTTCGCGTTCCGCGTCGGGCGCCGCGAGATCGGCCACCTCCACGGCGACCACGCCGCGCATTTCTCGTTCCCGAAGGCCGTCTGGGCGGAGCTCTACGCCGGCGGCCGCGTCGTCCCCCACCCGGTCTTCCCCGACAAGCAGGGCCCGGCGGCGCGCCGGATCGCGAACGACGATGACGTGCGCGAGGTGATCGCGCTCATGCGGCTCAACTACGACCGCGTGCGCGACGCGAGCTAGGCGGGCACCTCTCCGGACCCGCGCTCGATCAGCGTGGTCGCCAGCTCGAGCCGGCGCGACGGCCCGTCGTCTCCGTCCAAGCGGGCGAACAGCATCTCGGCGGCGGCGCGGCCGAGCCCGGCGGCGTCCTGGGCCACCACGGTCAGCGGCGGATCGACGACGTCGGCCAGCGCGATGTCGTCGAAGCCGACCAGGGCGATCCGCTGCTGCAGCCCCAGCTCGTGCAGCACGGCGACGGCGCCCATCGTGATCAGGTTCTGGCTGGTGAACAACGCGGTCGGCGGGTGCTTCGCGCGGAGGAGGTCGAGGACCGCCGAGCGCGCCTGGTCGGGTGCGATCAACCCTTGGCGCACCAGGCCGGGATCCTCGGCCACCGCGTGGTCGGCGAGCGCCTGGCGATACCCGCGCAGGCGCTCCACCGCCGTGTGGATCTCCGGCCGGTCGCCGAGCAACGCGATGCGCTCGTGGCCGCGCTCGACGAGGTGCGCGACGGCCGCGTACGCCCCGCCCGCGTTGTCGCTGACCACGATGTCGGCATCGAGGAAGTTCGGCGGCCGGTCGACGAAGACGAGCGCGACGCCCGCCTGGCGGTCGCGGGCGAGGTAGCTCTGGTCGCCGCCGGTCGGGGCGACGATGAGCCCGTCGACGCCCCGCGCCAGCAGCTCCTCCGCGAGCTGGCGCTCGCGCGCCGGGTCCTCGTCCGAGCTGCCGGCGACGGTGAGCACGCCGCGGCTGACCGCCACGTCCTCGACGCTGCGCTGCAGCGCGGAGAAGAAGGGGTTCGCGACGTCCTCGATCAGCAGCCCGATGGTCGCCGAGACCCGGTCGGCGCGGCGGAGCGTGCTCGCGGTCAGGTCGCGCCGGTAGCCGAGCAGCGCGACCGCGTCGCGCACCCGGCGCGCGAGCTCCGGCTGGACCTCGACGCCATTGACCACCCGCGAGACGGTGCTGAGGCTCACGCCCGCCACCGCGGCGACCTCGCGCATGGTCGGCCGGCGCGCCACCCGGCGCACGCGGGCTGACGGCTCAGGGAACGTTGTCAACGGCCGAACCATACAACCGGAGCCAACGGATCAGCGAGCTGAGAACGTTCGCTTGCGGACCTGGCCGAAAGGCGCTAGCGTCCGGGACGGCACCCAGCAGGCGGGCGTCTGCCGGGCAGGGAGAAGGTTCTCCGGGAGGAGGAGTGGGATGATCCAGCTCAAGCGTGCGTGGAAGGCCACGACGGCGCTCGGCGTCGCCGCGGCGCTGTCGGCCGCCGGCGTCGCGGCCTGCGGCAGCGGCAGCGACAACTCATCGAGCGGCGGCGGGAGCTCCGGCGGCAACGAGCAGATCACCGTCGGCCTGATCACCAAGACGGACACGAACCCGTTCTTCGTGAAGATGAAGGAGGGCGCGCAGAAGGCCGCGGCGGAGGACAACGTGAAGCTGATGACCGCCGCCGGCAAGTACGACGGCGACAACGCGAGCCAGGTCACCGCGATCAACAACATGGTGGCGGCCGGCGCCAAGGGCATCCTGCTCGTCCCGAGCAACACGACGGCGATCGTCCCGGTGGTCAAGAAGGCCCGCGACCAGGGCGTCAAGGTGATCACCCTCGACACGCCGCTGCAGCCGCAGAACGCCGCCGACGCGCTCTTCGCCACCAACAACTTCAGCGCCGGGAAGCTGATCGGCGAGTACGCCAAGAAGGCGATGGCCGGCAAGAAGCCCGTCATCGCGATGATGGACCTCAACCCCGGCATCACCGTCGGCGACCTGCGCCACAACGGGTTCCTGGCCGGCTTCGGCATCCCGAAGAAGTCGCCGGACATCGTGTGCACGCAGTACACCCAGGGCGATCTGGCCAAGGGCCAGACCGCGATGGAGAACTGCCTGCAGAAGAACCCGAACATCAACCTCGTCTACTCGATCAACGAGCCGTCCGGGCTCGGCGCCTGGAACGCGCTGCACAAGGCCGGTAAGACCGCGCTGCTCGTGTCGGTCGACGGCGGCTGCACCGGCGTCAGGGCCGTGCGGGACGGCAAGATCGCCGCGACCTCGCAGCAGTACCCGCTCAAGATGGCCTCTGAGGGCGTCCAGGCGATCGCCAACGTCGTCCGCAACAAGGGCCAGGTGTCCGGCTACCACGACACGGGCGTGAACCTGATCACCGCGAAGGCCATGCCGGGCGTGCCGAGCAAGGACGTCAAGTTCGGCCTGGCCAACTGCTGGGGCTAGAAGGGGGCACGACGTGGCGGAGACCGTCACGGAGGTCGAGGGCACCCGGGCGGACGCGCGCTCGGGTGCCGCGCTGCGCACGCGGCTGATCTCCACCGGCGCGTCGGTGGCGGCGCTGCTGATCGCCGTCATCTTCTTCTCGCTCAAGACCGACCGGTTCCTCTCGGGGCCGAACTTCTCGCTGATCCTCCAGCAGGTCATGGTGCTCGGCACGCTGGCGATCGGCCAGACGCTCGTCATCCTCACGGCGGGCATCGACCTGTCCTGCGGCCTGATCATGGCGCTGTCGTCGATCTTCATGACCAAGCTCGCGGTGGACAGCGGCCTCTCGCCGGCGCTCTCGATCCTGATCGGCCTGTTGGTGGCAGCGGGCTTCGGCCTGCTCAACGGCGGGCTCGTGACGACGCTGCGGCTGCCGCCGTTCATCGTGACGCTGGGCACGCTGAACATCGCGTTGGCGCTCACCCACATCTACTCCAACGACCAGACGATCACGAACCTCCCGAGCGCGCTGACCTGGCTCGGGACGACGTTCAAGATCGGCAACACCGCGGTCGCCTACGGCTCGGTGCTGATGATCATCCTGTTCATCGTCTTCGCGTTCGTGCTGCGCAGCACCGCCGGCGGCCGGCACGTCTACGCGGTCGGCGACAATCCGGAGGCGGCCCGCCTGACCGGCATCCACACCAACCGGGTGCTGTGGAGTGTCTACACCGTGGCCGGGCTGCTCTATGGCGTGGCCGCGCTGCTGCTCATCGGCTACACGAACACGGGCGACCCGCAGGCCGGCCAGACGGACAACCTCGACTCGATCACCGCCGTCGTGATCGGCGGCACCAGCCTGTTCGGCGGCCGCGGCAGCGTGCTCGGGACGCTGATCGGGGCGCTGCTCGTCGGCGTCATCCGCAACGGCCTGCAGCTGATCGGCGTCGACTCGATCTACCAGGTGCTGATCACCGGCATCCTGGTCATCGCCGCCGTGGCGCTCGACCAGTTCGCGCGGAGGAGCACCCGATGAGCGGCAACGGGACCCAGCCCGTCATGGAGGCCCGCGGGCTCGTCAAGCACTACGGCCAGGTCGTGGCGCTGGGGGGCGCCGACTTCCAGCTGCTGCCGGGCGAGGTGCTGGCCGTCATCGGCGACAACGGCGCCGGCAAGTCGACCCTCATCAAGGCGCTCTCGGGCGCGCTGGTCCCCGACGAGGGCGAGATCCTGCTCGACGGCAAGCCGGTGCGGTTCCACTCGCCGCTCGACGCGCGCCGCCAGGGGATCGAGACCGTCTACCAGGACCTCGCGGTGGCGCCGGCCATGGACATCGCCGAGAACCTGTTCCTGGGCCGGGAGATCCGCCGGCGCGGCCCGCTGGGCAGCGTGTTGCGCATGGTCGACAAGGGGGCGATGGCCGAGCGGGCGAAGGCGGCCATGGGCGAGTTGAACATCGGCATCGGCTCGGTGAGTCAGCCGGTGGAGACGCTGTCCGGCGGCCAGCGCCAGGGAGTCGCCGTGGCCCGCAGCGCCGCGTTCGCCCGCCACGTGATCATCATGGACGAGCCCACCGCCGCCCTCGGCGTCAAGGAGTCGGGCCAGGTCATCGATCTCATCCGCCGCATCCGCGACCGCGGGCTGCCGGTCATCCTCATCAGCCACGACATGCCGCACGTCTGGGAGGTGGCCGACCGGATCCACATCCAGCGCCTCGGGCGGCGCATCGCCGTGATCAACCCGAAGGAGGTGTCCTCGTCGGACGGCGTGGCGATCATGACCGGCGCGATGGATCCGGGCGGCGTCCCGTCGGCTCTCTAGCGGTGCCGGCCGGACGCGACTCCCGGGTCGCACGCGCCCGTCGTCATGGCGGCTAGGACGCGAGGGCCCGCGGGGCCTGGGACATGCGCAGCTGCTCGCACTCGGCCGCGCCGCGCAGCGCCATGTTCTGGTGCTTGGTGACGTACCAGTAGTGGATGAACGTGGGGATGACCAGCAGCCCGCCGGGCACCAGCAGCAGGAAGGCCAGCGTCGGGCTGA
>JAICUS010000473.1 GCA_025935735.1 Solirubrobacteraceae bacterium
CTCGCGCAGGCTGACGTCGGCGTTGAACAGGTGGTTCGGGTCGGCCGGGTCGACCCACAGGCGACCGAACCACCACTGGTAGCCGGACGCCGCGTAGGCGCGGCCGCCGACGTGGAAGCTGTCGCCGCCGTCGTCGGAGTAGTAGAAGCCCTTGTCCGGCCCGTACGGCGACCCGAAGGCGACGTAGATGCGATCCGGGTTGCTCGGCGCGAACGTGACGCCGATGCGGCCGAGGCTCGGATCGGCCGTCAGGCCCGTCCCCGGGCGGAAGTCGGTCAGCGTCGCCCCCGCCGTGGTGCGGGTCGGCGCCGCGGAGATCGTCAGCGTGCCGTCGTTGCCCACGGCGGTGATGGTCGTGCCGTTCGGGATGCCGGTGCCCGCGATCTGGTGGCCGGCCTGGAAGGCGCCGGACGTCGTGGTGACGTTGGCGATCGTCGTCGAGCCGGTGGTCACGTCGCCCTTGCCCGCGCCGCCACCGTCGGTCGGCTGGTCGTAGAACGGCAGCGGGTCGACCACGTTCTGCAGCCGGGTCCAGGTGTCGCCGTCGTCGTCGGAGCGGAACAGGCCGGAGCCGATGCCGCCGTACACGCGCGCGCCGTTGTTGCGCTTGTGGTCCCACAGCGCCGCGTAGACCCGGTGCGGGTGCGCCGCCGACGGGTCGACGGCGACGTCGATCGCGCCCGTGGTGGGGTTCGGCGGCGCGAGCACGAGCTTCCACGTCTGGCCGCCGTCGGTCGTGCGGTACAGGCCGCGCTGGCCGGCCACGCGCGAGATCGAGCCGGACGCGGCGGCGAACACGGTGTTGCCGGTGGCGTCGGTCGGGTCGACGGCGATGCGGCCGATCGCCGCGGAGTCCTCGAGGCCCATGTGCTGCCAGGTGGCGCCGCCGTCGGCCGAGCGGTAGATGCCGTCGCCGAAGTAGGTCAGGCCGCCGCCGGACGGGTTGGCCTCGCCGGTGCCGGCCCACAGGACGCCGTGCGCGTCCTGGGCGAGCGAGCCCATGTTCTGCACGTGGTCGTTCGGCCAGGCGGGCGTGAAGGTCGTGCCCCGGTCGGTGCTCTTCCAGATGCCGCCGCCCGAGGCCGCGACGTAGATCGTGTCCGGCTGCTGGTCGTCCACCACGAGGTCGACCAGGCGCCCGCCCCCGGTGCCCCGGTTGATGGCGGCCGGGCCGGCGAGCGCCCACGCGCCCGGGTTGGCGGCGTCCGGGACCGCCGCCGCCTGCGCCTGCGCGCGGCGGACCTGGGCGACGCTCACGTCCTGCGCGGAGCTCTGCTTGAGGTCGAGGTACTCGTCCGGCAGGTCGGGCGCCTGCGCCTCGTTCTCCAGCGCGGGCGCGGCGCCGGCGGCGCTCGCCAGGTGCCGCGCGGGGCGGGACGCCGAATGCGTGCTGGCCACCACGGCCAGGGCGAGCAGCAGCGCCGTGGCGAGTCCGGCCAGCGCCGGCCGGCCCTGGAGCCGCAGGATCCCGGCGCGCCGGCGTTGCCGGCCCGCGCGTGCCGCGGCGTCCGACAGGCGCCGCCCGAACTCCTCGGTGTACCGCTCGTAGCGTTGCTTCATGGGGTCCCCTGGATCGGGTGCGATTCGAGTACGTCGGCCAGCGCGGCCAGCCCGCGCGACACGCGGGCGCGAGCTGCCTGCTCGGTGATCTTCAGCGCGCGGGCGATCTCCGGATACGGCTGCTCCTGCACGATCCGCCGCCGGACCGCCTCGCGGACCGGCTCGCTCAGCGTGGCGAGGGCGACGGCGAGCTCGGAGCGCAGCACGTCGAGCCGCGCCCGCTCCTCGATCTCGGCCAGCAGCTCCTGGTCGGCCGGCGGTCGCTCCAGCCCCAGCTTCTCCAGCGCGCGCCGCTCGGCGGAGCCGCGGCGCAGGTAGAGCGCGAGCTGCCGGCGGGCGATCGAGTACAGCCAGGCGGCCGCCTCGCCCTCGCTGGTGCCGCGGAAGCGGTGGTGGCCGGCCACGGCCTGGGCGAACGTCTCGGCCCACAGGTCCAGCGCGACCTCGGCGTCGGCCGTGCGGCGGACGAGGAAGAGCAGCACGTCGTCGTGGTGGCGCGCATACAGCGCGTCCACGTCCACCGCGCGGCCCCTCCGGCTCAGACCCTTCACCACGGTTGACAGTTGCACGCGCAGGGGGTCTGTGACAACGCGTTGAGGGAAATCCACGGTCAGTTTCAGCCGAGGTAGGCCCGTTGCACCTCGGGGGCGGAGATCGCCTCCTCCGGCGGGCCGGTGGCGATCACGCGGCCGTCGTCGAGGACCGTCACGCGCGCGGCCGCGCGGCCCACCAGCTTGAGGTCGTGCTCGACCACGAGGACGGAGCGGCCGGCGTCGGCGAGCCGCCGCAGCGCCCGCAGCAGCGTCTCGCGCTCGGCGGGCCCCATCCCCGCCGCGGGCTCGTCCAGCAGGAGCACCGGCGCGCCGGTGGCCGCGGCGGCGGCGAGGTGCAGCAGCCGCCGCTCACCGGTGCCGAGCGCGTGCGGCGCCGCGTGCGCCTGCTGCGTCAGCCCGGCGAGCGCGAGCGCCGCCCAGGCGCGGCGGTCGCGGCCGGCGCCGCGGTCGAGCGCTGACGGCAACCCGGCGAAGTCGGCCAGCGCGGCGCCGGGCGCCGGGTCCCCGGCCTGGACCGCGAGCCGCATCTGCCGGTAGGGCGTGAGCGTGCTGAAGCCGGCGAGCTCCTGGAACGTGCGCACGACGCGCCCGCCGCCGCTCACGGTCCCGCGCGCGGGCGCGAGGTCGCCGGCCAGCAGGCGCAGCGCGGTGGTCTTGCCGCTGCCGTTCGGGCCCACGAGCGCGTGGACCTCCCCCGGCGCGAGCGTCAGGTCCAGCCCGTGGAGGATGCGCCGGCCGCCGAGGCTGACCGCGAGATCGCGCGCTTCGAGGGCGCCGCGCGCGGGTTCGAGCGCGCCCGGCTCTTCGGGCGGCGCCGGTTCCGCCTCCCTCGATGCCAGCCGTTCGGTCAGCGGCCGCAGGGCGATCGCCGCGACCAGCAGCGCCGCGGTCACGACGCCCGTGGAGGCCACGCCCGCGATCCCCGAGATCGCGTCGGCCAGCGGCTCGATCGCCCAGATCACGGCGAAGCCGAGCAGGGGGCCCAGGCGCGGGTCGCGGCCGCCGACGATCGCCGCGGCGAACAGCTGCAGCGCGAGCAGGGGGGAGACGTCGGCGGGGGCGGCGACGCCGAGCAGCACGGCGATCCCGGCGCCCGCGGCCGCGCCGCACGCACCGCCGGCGGCGAGCGCCTGCGCGCGCCGGCGCGCCAGCGGCGCGCCCAGCGACGCGGCGAGGGCGGGCTCGTCGCGCGCCGCCGCCAGGTCGAGCCCCGCGGGCCCGCGGCGCATCCGCGCCGTCGCCCACAGCGCGACCGCGCACAGGACCAGCGCGGCGGCGAAGTGCACGCCCGCGGTCAGCGTCAGCCGCCCGAAGATCGTCTCGACGTGGTCCGGCGCCGGCCGGGTCAGCCCCTCGTCGCCGCCCGAGAGCACCGGGAAGGCCAGCAGCGCGGTGTAGACCAGCCAGGCGAGCGCCCAGGTGGCCAGCGCGGTGTGGGCGGTGTCCGCGCGCGCGAGCAAGAGCCCGAGGCCGTAGGCCAGCGCCGCGCCGGCCGCGATCGTCAGCAGCCCCGCGCCGCCGATCGGCAGCCCGGCCCGCTCGAGCTGCAGCGTCCCCATCCCGCCCAGCGCCACGAACGCGCTCTGGGCCAGGAACGGCATCCCGGCCTGCGCGACCGCGGGCGCGAGCCCGATCACCGCCACCAGCAGGTAGAGGTCGCGCGCCGCGGTGGTCATCGCGCCAGCAGCCCCCGCGGGCGCAGCGCCGCCAGCGCCACCAGCAGCGCGAGCGGGATCACGTCGCCCCAGCCGGCGCTCCAGGTGACGGCGAGCGCCTCGATGACGCCGATGGCCAGGCCGCCGAGCATCGCGGCGCGCAGGGAGCCGGCGCGCAGCAGCAGCGCGGCGGCGATCCCCTTGAGGCCCAGCACGACGCCGTCCTGCACGCCGAGCGGCCGCTGGGGCGCGATCAGCAGCCCGGCCAGCCCGGCCAGCGCGCCGGCCAGCGCGAACGCGGCGAGCACGACCCGCTCGGTGGGGACGCCGAGCAGCGCGGCCGCGCCCGGGTCGTCGCTCACCGCCCGCACGAGCGCGCCCGCGCCGGTGCGGGCCAGCGCGCGCTCGACCCCCACGCCGGCCGCCAGCCCGATGGCGAGCACCTCCAGCGAGCGCACCGGCAGCGTGACGTCGCCGCCGAGGTGGACGACCGCGGTCGTGCGCAGCACGTCCGGGATCGCGTACGCCTCCTGCGCGAACGGGAGCGCCAGCCCCTCGCGGATCAGCAGCCCGGCCGCCAGCCCGCCGGCCACCCAGCCGACCACGTCGCTGCCGCGCCCGCCCGGCGTGGGCAGGAACGGCCGCAGCGCGGCCACGTAGACCAGCGCCGACAGCGCGGCCCCGGCGGCCAGCGCCAGCACCAGCAGGCCCGCGGACTGCGCCGCCGACGGCGTGGTCGCGATCGGCGTGGTGCCGATCACCGCGAGCACGGCGACGAACGCGCCGCCGATCGCCACGTCGCCGTGGGCGAGCTGCAGCACGCCGGTGAGCCGCCGTACGAGCGTGAAGCCGAGCGCGATCAGGCCATAGGCGGCGCCGGTGCCCAGCCCGCTGACCAGCGCCTGGACCGCGACCGCTCCGCTCATCCGCGGCGACTCTAGTCACATTCTCCGGTCGCGCGGGGTCATCCTGTGGATGAGCACGCAGATGAACGAACGCGACTGGATGGCCGAGCGCTTCGAGGCGCACCGGACCCGCCTGCGGGCGGTGGCCTACCGCATGCTGGGCTCGCTCAGCGAGGCCGACGAC
>JAICUS010000622.1 GCA_025935735.1 Solirubrobacteraceae bacterium
AGCCAGTCGCACATGCGGGTGGTGAAGCCCTCCACGCGTACGCGGGGGTCGCCGGCGTGGGCGCGCTCGAGCCGGGTCCGGACGGTGTCGTTGGTCCCGCACAGGCACACCGCGACCGCGTCGGGCACCGACAGCGCCGCCCGGGCCGCCACCTCGAGCCGGCCGACCCCCCAGCCGCCGCCGGACACGACGACCACCGGCGCATCCGCGGGCAGGCCGAGCGCCGCCCGGGCCGCCTCGCGTGAGGGGGGCGCCTCGAACTCCGGCCGCACGAACCCGCGCACGTGGCGGATGTCGGCGCCCGGGCCGGCGATCGCCTCGACCTCGGCCCGCGACTCGGCGTGGGTGATCAGGTGCAGGTCGACGTCCGGGTGGGCCCACCAGCGCAGCGCGGCCAGGTCGGTGATCGCGGTCGCGCACGGCACGGGCAGGCGCCCGAGCCGCCGCAGCCGTCCCAGGATCTCCGTGGTGCCCGGGTAGGTCGAGACGACGACGTCCGGGCGCTCGCGGGCGATCAGCCGCAGCAGCCCCCGGCCGCCGAAGGCCGTGGCCAGCGTGCCGCCCAGCCGGCGGGTGGGTGCGAACCGGCCCACGAGCCAGTACTGGACGTCGAACAGCCACGGCGCGCGGGTGAGGAGCGTCTCGCTGGCGCTGTGCGCGGTCGCCTCCACCGGTCCGCCGGCCGCCGCCAGCCCGTCGGCGACGGTCACGTGCGCCTCCGGCTCGCGCTCCCGGATCGCCGCGGCGAGCAGCTCCGCCGGCAGGTCGTGGCCCGCGCCGATGTCAGCGGTGACGATCAGGACGCGGGTCACGGGAAGCGATTGTGCCCGATGCGGTGTAGCCTGCCGCCGCCATGGACGACGAGGCAGCCCATCGCTTCACCCGCGAGCACGGGGTCAACCGGCCGCTCTACGAGTTCGTCCGCATCGTCCTGCTGCCGCTCGTCAAGGTCTGGTATCGCTTCCGGGTGACCGGCGGGGAGCACATCCCCAAAGACGGGCCGGTCATCATCGCGCCCAACCACAAGAGCTTCTACGACTCGTTCTTCGTCGGGCTCGCCAGCCGCCGGCCGCTGCATTTCATGGCGAAGACCGAGCTCTTCCGCGGCCGGTCCGCGCGCTTTCTCAACGGCCTCGGCGCGTTCCCGGTCAAGCGCGGCACGGCTGACCCGGAGGCGCTCGAGACCGCGCACATCCTGCTCGAGCGCGGCCGCGTGCTGGCGCTGTTCCCGGAAGGCACGCGCTACCGCGACCCCGAGTCGCTCAGGGCCCCGCGCCGCGGCGCCGGCCGGCTGGCGATCGAGGAGCAGGCGCCGATCGTCCCGTGCGCGATCACCGGCACCGAGCGGCTGTTCGCCGGCGGCTGGTTCCCGAAGCCAGTGCGGGTGCAGGTCGCATTCGCCCCGCCGGTCACCCCGGCCGAGCTCGACGCCACCCCGCAGGCCGCGTCCGAGCTGATCGAGGAGCACGTCTGGCCGCAAGTCGAGCGCGAGTACCAGCGCCTCCGCGCCCGCCGCGGGCTGATCGCCGCCGCCCTCGCCGCCCTCGGCGCCGGCGGCGGGATCGCCTACCGCGCCCAGCGCCCCCAGAAGCGCCGTGGACCCCTTCCGGCCCGCACGCGCCGCCCACCCTGGCGCCGCAAGAAGTCGCGCAACCCGCTCCGCCGCCGTTAGAGCGGGGACAGAGCGCTTTAGGTAAAGGGGACAGTCCCCGCAGGGGCTCCCGGCGGCTTCGCAGCGCGGTTCGCGGCGCGCGGTGAGAGATAAAGGGGACAGTCCCCTTTAGGGGAGGTGCTCGATCGCGGTGATCTCGGTGGTGAGGCCCGGGGTGTCGGTGATCTCGGTGAACGGGTCGACGGTCACGCGGCCGGCGCGGAGCTGCCAGGTGCCGGCGGCGCGGGCGTTCTCGAGCACGACCGCGCGGAGGAGGCCGCCGCCGGGCTGGACGCGGCGGGCGTGGGCGGGGGCGACGGTCGGTGTGCGGTCGCGCCAGCCGAGCAGGAGCTCGTCGTAGGCCGGGATGAGTCGCAGCGGCAGCGGGCCGCGCGGGGCTGGTGGCGGGGTCAGGTCGCGCAGCCCGCGGCGGGCGTCGGACAGCGGGAGGCCGGACCAGTGCGCGAGGTCGTGGGCGTCGGCGCCGGCGTGCGCGGCCAGATAGCGGCGGGCGAGCTCGCGCAGCGCGGCGTCGCGGTCGGGCGGCCGTGGGCGCTCGCCGGCGCGCGCGAAGGCGCGCTCCGGGACGGCCGCGGCCGGCACGAGCACGACCTCTCCGGCGATGGCCGCGCCGGCCAGCAGGTGGACGATCGCCTGGCCGGCCACCGGGATCCCCGCCGCCGCCAGGCGCGACGCCAGCGCCGCCCGCCCCAGCGGCCCCTCGTCCGCCAGCGCCCGCGCGACGAGGGCCACGGCGCGGTCCGCAGCCGCCCCGGTCACCCCGAGCTGCCGCAGCCGCCGCCGGTTGCCGGCCTCCAACCGCGGCGCGCACAGCGCGTGCAGCCACCAGAAGTCGTCGCGGTGCACGGCGTGCAGCGTCCCGCGCAGCAACCAGCTCGTGACCAGCGCATCGGACCACCGCGTCGCGCCTCGCGCCCGCAGCGCCAGCCGCACCGACCGCGCGTCCTGCGCCTGCACGGCCAGCAGGTGCCGGACGACGTCCTCCGCGGAGGCCCGCCGCCGGTGCAGCCACTGGCCGAGGAACCGGTCAGGCGCCGCCACGGTCGTGCTCGGCCTGGAGGAGCTTGGGCGCCTGCGTGCGCCAGGCGTCCTCGACGAGCTCGCCGAGCTCCGCCGGGTCGACTGCCTCCAGCCGCACGAGCACGTACGGGTACTCCTGGTAGTGCGGCGTGATGAAGAACGCATCCGGGTTGCCGCGGATCAGCGCGTCGCGGTCCTCCATGTCGATCACGCGCACGACCAGCGCGTCCGGGTTGGTGCGCAGCCGGCAGATGAGCTTGTCGCGCACCTTCAGCGCCGGCGTGCCGTAGGACGTCGTCACGTCCACGCCCAGCAGCCGCGTCCCGGCCTCCACCACGTCGTTCCAGCCCGGCATCGAGCGCCGGACCGTAGCTCACCAGCGCACGACCAGGTCGGCGCGGCCGGCGGTCTGCGCGATCAGCTCAGCGTTGCGCTCGTCGCTGCGCATCACCCACTCGCGAGCAGCGCCCGGCGTGCGCCCGAACGCCACGTGCCGGTCGATCAGCCGGGTGACCCGGGCGGGGTCGTCGTCCGGCTCGATGTACCACGCCTCGTCCAGCAGCGGCCGCACCCGCGCCCACGGAGGCGCGCCCACCAGCAGGTAGTTGCCCTCGGTGACGACGAGGGGGAC
>JAICUS010000475.1 GCA_025935735.1 Solirubrobacteraceae bacterium
CGGCTGGTGGGGATGCAGTCGCAGGTCCCGGACGCGCCGTACGTCGGCCTGTTCTCCCGCGTGGAGGGCTTCGACGTGGCCGAGCTGTCCGCGTTGATGGAGTCGCGCGGCGCCGTGCGGACGTCTCTGATGCGCGGGACGCTGCACACGGTCACCGCCCGCGACTGCCTGAGGCTGCATCCCGTGATGGCGCCGATGGCCGCCCGGGCGTTCGCGTCGTCGCCGTTCGCGCGCCGGGTTGATGGCGTCGACGACGCGTTGGCCTTTGGCCGGGCGCTGCTGGGCGAGCGGCCGCGCACGCTGGCCGAGCTGCGGCGGGCGTTCGCCGAGCGCTGGCCGGACCGGGACGCCGAGGCGCTCGCCTACGCGGTCCGCTACCTCGTGCCGGTCGTCCAGATCCCGCCGCGCGGCGTCTGGGGCCGCACGCAGCAGCCCACCTGGGCCACGGTGGCGGACTGGCTGGGGGCCGAGCCCGCCGGCGACGCCGCGCCCGAGGCGACGCTGCGCCGCTACCTCGCCGCGTTCGGGCCGGCGACGGTCGCCGACATGCGCGCCTGGTCGTACCTCACCGGCCTGCGCGACGTGGTGGAGCGCATGGATCTCGTCTGCGAGGACGGCCTGTTCGACATCCCGGACGCGCCGCGGCCGGATCCGTCGGTGCCGGCCCCGCCGCGCTTCCTGCCGTCCTACGACAACGTGCTCGTGGCGTACGCGGACCGCTCGCGGATCATCCCGCCGTTGTTCCGGGACGCCGTCGTCCGCGACCTCGGCCGCCCGTGGCTGCTGGTCGACGGCTTCGTCGCCGCGTCCTGGCGCGTCGCCGACGACGCTCTGACGATCGAGCCGCTGCGCCCCCTGACCGCCGCCGAGTCCGCCGCCGTCACCGCCGAGGGCGAGCGGCTGCTCGAGTTCCTCGGCGCGGCGGGACCCGTCGTCCAGCGTTGAGCGCCCCTGTACGACGATTCGTGATACAAAAGATCCGTGTCTCGTACCGTGCAAGCCCGGCTGGATCAGCGCGCGGAAGAGGACCTTGCCACCCTGCGCAACGAGGGCCACACCGACTCCGAGGCGATCCGGCTGGCGCTGCACGAGGCGGCTGAGCGACGGCGGCGCCGGGGCGCGCTGCGCCTCGAGGCGGAGGAGGCCGCTGCCGACGCCGAGGACCTCGCCGAGGCGCGCCGCGTCCGCACCGAGATGGACGCGATCGCCGCCGCCTGGCACGACTGAGCGCTCATGGTGCGCGGCGAGATCTTCCGGCTGCGCGTTCCGCGCGGCGCCCGCCATGCCGAGCAGCCCGGCACACGGTTCGCCGTGGTCGTCCAGGCCGACGAGCTCCTCGCCCTCTCGACCGTTCTCGTCTCACCGACGTCGACGGCTGCGCCGGCTCGATCCTTCCGCCCGACGATCGAGCTGAACGCCACCCCGACGCGCGTGCTGGTGGAGCAGACCACGGCCATCAGCCCCGACAGGCTGGGCGAGTCCGTCGGCCGGCTCACCGCGACGGAGCTTCGCGACCTCGACTCGGCACTCGCGCTGGTATTCGGACTCTGACGGCCGGAGCGCTCAGGCCCGCTCGTAGAGGAGCTCGAGCGAGCCGTCCGGATGCTCCTGACGGCCTGTGAGCCTCAGCGGCTCCTGCGAGTCGCCCAGCGGGAACAGCGGCAGCCCCGCGCCGAACAGCACGGGGAGGATCAGCAGCCCGAGCTCGTCGATCTCTCCGCGCCGCCAGCACGCCCGGATGAGGCTCGGCCCGCCGAGCAGCTCGACGTCGCCCTCCTCCGCCCGCAGCCGCGCGAGCAGCGCGTCGACCCCATCGCGCACGTGGATCACGTCGTCCGGCGTTCGGTCCGGCAGCGCCCGCGAGCTCAGCACGTACACCCGCCGCCCCGGCCATGGCCACCACGGGTTCCCGATCGCCGGCGCGAACGTCGTCCGGCCCATCGCCACCGCCACGGTGCTCGCCGCGACCTCCGGGATCCCGTGCGTCTCCTTTGGCTTGAACTCCGTGACCTGCGTGATCGCCGGCCAGCCGTCCGTCGTCGCCGAGAACCCGTCGAGGCTCAGCGAGTGGTGGGTCTTGATCCGCATGGGGCGAGTCTTGCGCGCCGCGCCCTAGTCACGACATGATCCCGCTCCTTATCGTCGCTCGGGCCCAAGCGGCAGCAACAACAGGCGGCGACCGGCCCTGCGCGACGCTCGCTCGCCCCGAATGCTTTCGCGGGTTCGACCCACTCCGCCCAAGCGTCTTCTTCCGGCTCGGGCTGTAGACGGCGGCGTCGAACGACGGATTGCCTTCACCGGTGGAGCGGGAGGTCTGCTCACCCTACGATGCCGCCGTGCCGTCGACGTACGCTTATCTCACGCCAAGCGTGCTCCGGTGGGCCCGGGAGTCGATAGGCCTGGAGACGCACGAGGTCGCACGAGAGCTCGGTGTACACACTTGGCAGATCGAGACCGCCGAGCAGGGCATCGAGCTGCTGACCCTCCGGCAGGCAGAGCGGCTCGCCAAGCTGTACGACCGGCCATTGGCGACGCTCTTTATGCCGGAGCCGCCCGACGAGGATCCGCCAGAAACCCAGTTCCGACGGTTGCCCGGCGCGCCTGACCTGCCGTGGCCAGCCGCGATGCACAAGCTCGCGCGGCGCATCCGCGAGCGTCAAGAGGCGGCCATCGAGTTGATGGATCTGCTCGGCGACGAGACTCCGTGGCGGCGTGTGGCCGCGCAGTTCCACGGCCAAAGGCCGGGTGCGCTCGCCGCCGTGGCTCGTGAGCTCTTGGCGATCAGCGTTGACGAGCAGACGAGCTGGAGCGACTCGTCGGGCTACTTGCCGCTGCGGTCGTGGGTCGACGCGATCGAGCGGCTTGGGGTCTTGGTGATGCAGGACGGCAGCATGACGCCCGAGGAAATGCGCGGGTTCGCCGCGTTTCACGAGCTGGCGCCCGCGATCGTGGCGAACACCAAGGATGACCCGCGTGCGCGGGCTTTCACGGTCATCCATGAGTTCGGGCATCTGGCTTGGGCGGTGAGCGGAGCGCGAGGAGCTGGCGACGAGACGTGGTGCAATCAGTTCGCTGGCGAGGTGCTGATGCCCGAGCCCGAGTTCAGCGAGGCGTTCGCCGGTCTGCGACTCCCGCCGGATGCGCGAGTTCCAAGCCTCGCCCTGCTCTTCGGGGTCACTCCGCTCGCGGCTGCTGTCCGAATCGCGAGTCTCGGCCTGTTGCCTGCGGAGACCAGGGATGCGCTTGTCGACTCGATCCGCAGCCGACCCGCGCCGCAGCGCAGGCCGGGCGGGAACTTCTACTTGAACAAGGTGGCGTGGCTCGGACCAGCGTTCATCCGCTTGGTCCTCGAGGCCGTCGACGAGCAGGCGGTGACGCTCTCCAACGCTGCAGGTCTGCTCGGGGTGAAGGTGTCCCAATTCGACACGTTGCGCACAACCGTGGAGACACACGCGGCGATGGGATGACCCGAACGTGCTCGTGTTCGACACCAGCGCGTTCATCAACGGCTGGCGATACCACTATCCGCCCAGCACCTTCCCGAGCATCTGGGAGCTCTTCGGATACGCGATGGCCGACGGCCGGATCGTTGCCCCTCGGGCGGTTTACCTCGAGCTGGACGACAAGGACGACGAGGTATTCAAGTGGGCAAAGGGCCTCAAGCAGCATTTCTGCGAGCCCACCGAGGCGGTGCAACGGCTCGCCGGCGCGATTGAGGCGACGCTCCCGAAACCTGGTGTGCGCGACCAGGCCGATCCATTTGTAATCGCGGAGGCGGAGCTGCGCGGCTTCACGGTCGTGACCTATGAGGGGACGAACACGATCACCGGCGCCCGCACGAAGCGTTGGCACGAGAAGATGCCGGGCGTTTGCCATCAGCGGAACATCGCCTGCTGCATCGTGCCGCAGGCGCTCGGCATGCTCGGCGTGCAGTTCTAAGTTGCGCAACGGACCAATCTGTCCGGTAGCGGCACGGCATCTGGCGCCTCCACCGACAGGCCGAGCGCCTGCGCGTCGCGGCCGGCAGCAACGCCGCGGTCGCTCAGCGGAAGCCAGCCGGCAGGATCGGCCTCGGCTCGATCGGCTGACCGAAGTCTTGTTGGTCGGCGGGCTCGCAGATATACAGCGACCCGCCGTCGGACGCGACCCGCGCGAGCAGGCGCTCAAGCTTCCGGCCGTCGTTCCGGCAGCCGGCGATCGCCGCTACGCGCTGCGCGATCCATTGCTCGACCGGCAGCATCGCCCGGCCGATCCCCCAGTCGGTCATGTGCGCCCGGAACGTCGCGGCCTCGGGTTCCTCCGTATCGAGCTCGCGCCGGACGCAGACGCGGTACTGGTGGCGACTGCAGCCGTGCGACAGCCCGACGAACTCGACTGACTCAACGTGGATCGTGTCGAAGACCAACGGCTCCATGGGCCACCGCGGACGATAGGCCATGCCCCGGATGTTCAGGAGCAAAGGAGCAACTCCCTTGCGCCTTTGTAGCCGAGAGTCCGGAAACCTAGACGCGCCCGGCAGGATTCGAACCTGCGACCTCGCGCTCCGGAGGCGCGCGCTCTATCCACTGAGCTACGGGCGCTGGGGCGAGGGAGCTTAGCGTTCAGGTCGATGCTCACCGAGACCGAACGCGACTGCCTGGAGCGCTACTGCGCGCTGCTGGCCGTACGGCTGCCCGATCTGGTGGTCGTGCGGATGTTCGGGTCGGCCGCGCGCGGGGACATGTGGCCGGCGGACTCGCCGATGCACTCGGACATCGATCTGCTGGTCGTGACGCGCGCGGAGGTGCCGGAGGACGTGCAGGAGGAGTTGGGGAACG
>JAICUS010000245.1 GCA_025935735.1 Solirubrobacteraceae bacterium
GCCTACAACGCGTCGCACAAGAACCAGGTGAAGCTGACCGTCATCCCGACGGACAACTACCAGGCGCGCGTCGCCGCGGCGGCGGGCGGCCACAACCTGCCGGACCTGTTCGCGTCCGACGTCGTGTACGCGCCCAACTACGTCAGCCAGGGGCTGTGGGCCGACATCACCGACAAGATCAACTCGCTGCCGTACGCCAAGTCGATCGTGCAGGCGCCGATCAAGGCCGGCTCCAAGGACGGCAAGGAGTACGTGATCCCGCACACGCTCGACCTGTCGGTGCTGTTCTGGAACAAGGACCTGTTCAAGAAGGCTGGCCTCGATCCCGATAAGCCGCCGACCACGATGAAGGAGTTCGCCCAGGACGCCGAGACGGTCCGCAAGAAGATCGGCGGCGACACCTACGGCACGTTCTTCGGCGGCAACTGCCCCGGCTGTTACGTGTTCACCTTCTGGCCCTCGGTGTGGGCCGGCGGCGGGAACGTCATGAACCCGGACGGCACGCAGTCGACCATCGACGACCCGCAGATGCAGGCCACGTTCGAGATCTACAACAAGCTGTGGAAGGACGGCGTCGTGCAGCCGGGCGCCAAGGACGAGGCCGGCCCGACGTGGACGGGCGTGTTCCCCAAGGGCAAGGTCGGGATCATGCCGATGCCGTCGACCACGCTCGGCGCGATGCCCAAGGACATGAACATCGGCGTCGCCCCGATCCCCGGCCCGGACGGCGGCCAGTCGACGTTCGTGGGCGGTGACGTGATCGGCATCTCGTCGACGTCCAAGCACACGGACGAGGCGTGGGACTTCCTCAAGTGGACGCTGTCGGACTCCACGCAGGTCAACATCGTGGCCAAGAACAAGGACATCGTGGCCCGCACCGACCTGGCCTCGAACAAGTACTCGGCGGCGGATCCGCGCGTCGTGCTGTCCAACCAGATGGTGGGCAAGGGCGTCACGCCGATCTCGCTGAACTTCGGGCAGACCTACAACGACCCGACCGGGCCGTGGCTGAAGGTGGCCCGCGACGCGGTGTTCGGCAACAACGTCCAGCAGGCCCTCTCCGCCGGGCAGAAGACGCTGACCGCGTCGTTGTCGTCACAGTGATAGAGACGGTGGGGGTGCCGGCGCGCGCGCGCCGGCCCTCCTCATATTGGCGGATGCGCAGCCTCGCCGGCGTCGGCTATGCCGCGCCGACGGCGGTGATGGTCACCGTGTTCTTCCTGGTGCCGCTGGCGCTCGTCTTCTGGATGTCGTTCAACGACTGGAAGCTGCTGGGGACGCCCACCTTCAACTTCCCGGACAACTACTCGGCCATCCCGGACGACGTCCTGCTCAAGAGCGCCGTCGGGTTCACCCTCAAGTACACGGCGATCGTCACCGTCGTGCTGTCCGCCGCGGCGATGGGGCTGGCGCTGCTCGTGCAGGAGAGCCGCCCGGGCACGGGGATGCTGCGCACCGCGTTCTTCCTGCCCGGCGCCGTCGGCTTCGCCGCGGCGTCGCTGCTGTTCTACAGCATCTACAGCGACGGCGGGCCGCTCGACGACCTGTTCATGAAGCTGCACCTGATCCACCAGCCGGTGGGCTGGTTGAGCACGCCCGGGCACGCGCTGCTCTCGACGGTGGTGATGGTCATCTGGCGCTTCGCCGGGTTCAACATGCTGATCCTGCTGACGGGATTGCAGGCGATCCCGACGGATGTGTATGAAGCGGCGCGGATGGACGGCGGCAACCGCTGGCAGCTGTTCCGCCACATCACCCTGCCGCTGCTGCGCCCGACGATCGCGCTGATGCTCGTACTCAGCATCACCGGCTCCCTGCTGGCCTTCGACCAGTTCTTCATCCTCACCCGCGGCGGACCGGACGGCAGCACGGTCAGCATCGTGATGGTGATCTACCGGGAGGCGTTCACCAAGTTCAACCTGGGGGTGGGCGCGGCCATCTCGGTGCTGCTGCTCGCGGTGCTGGTGCTGCTCAACGTCCTGCAGCTGCGGATCCTCAAGCGGGGGGAGTGAAACGGTGAAGGCACGAAGAACACCCTCGATCCCCGGCATCGTGCTGGCGGCGCTGTTCCTGCTGCCGCTGATCTACGGCGCCTACTTCTCCCTGAAGGGGCAGCCCGGCAGCGCGCAGGCCACCGGGTTCGGCTTCAAGAACTACTCGGCGATGGCCCGCTACGGCGAGGGCGTCGGCCGCTACCTGGCCAACACCGGCTTCGTGGCCGGGGTGACGGTGCTGGGCACGCTGATCATCGCCACCCTCGGCGGCTACGGGTTCGCCCGCTTCCGCTTCCCGTTCAAGAACGTCCTGTTCATCACCACGTTGGGGATCCTGATGGTGCCCTACGCGACGATCCTCATCCCGCTCTACGTCGTGCTCGGGCACCTGAAGCTGCAGAACACGCTGATCGGGCTCAGCTTGGTGCTGATCCTGTTCCAGCTCCCGTTCGCGGTGTTCATGATGCGCAACGCGTTCGAGTCGCTGCCGCGCGAGCTGGAGGAGGCGGCGCTCGTGGACGGGTGCAACTCGTTCGGCGCGCTGCGGCGGATCCTGCTCCACGGCGTGCGGCCGGCGCTGGTCACGGTCGGGCTGTTCGCCTTCCTGGCCAGCTGGAACGACTTCTTCGCCCCGCTCATCCTGTTGAGCGACGGGTCGAAGTTCACGTTGCCGGTGGCGGTGGTGAGCATGCGCGAGCAGAGCTTCGGCGCGGTCGACTACGGCTCGCTGGAGGCCGGCGTGGTGGTCATGGCGCTGCCGTGCGTGGCGCTGTTCCTCGGGTTGCAGCGCAGCTACGTGCGCGGGTTCACGACCGGGGCGCTGCGCGGATGAGCGGCCCGATCGACGTCAGCCGCTCGCCGCACGTGCGCCTGCAGCCGCTGGAGGGGCGCATCGAGGCCGGCTTCTGGGCCGACCGCCGGCAGCTGAACCGCGAGGTGCTGCTGCGCGACGCCCCGGCGCGCCTGGAGGCGGCGGGCAACTTCGACAACCTGCGCGCCGCCGCCGGTACCAAGGACGTCGCGTTCCGCGGCATGGTGTTCATGGACTCCGACGTCTACAAGTGGCTGGAGGCGGTCGGCTGGGAGCGCGACACGCCGCAGCACGACGAGGCGATCGGGCTGGTCGAGGCCGCGCAGGAGGACAGCGGCTACCTGAACTCCTACTACCAGGTGGCCAAGCCGCGCGAGCGCTTCACCAACCCGGCCTGGGACCACGAGCTCTACTGCGCCGGGCACCTCATGCAGGCCGCGGTCGCCCAGTCGCGCGGCCGCGGCGACCGGCGGCTGCTCGGCGTCGCGCTGCGGTTCGCCGAGCACCTGTACGAGCGCTTCGGGCCGGACGGCGAGCCGTTCACGCCGGGCCACCCGGAGATCGAGACGGCGCTGGTCGAGCTCTACCGGGAGACCGGCGACGAGCGCTGGCTCGTGCTCGCGCAGCGGCTGATCGACCACCGCGGGCAGGGGACGCTGGAGCCGGCGACGTACGGCTCCAGCTACTTCCAGGACCGCGTGCCGGTGCGCGAGCAGGCCGAGGTCGAGGGCCACGCCGTCCGCGCGCTCTACCTGGCCGCGGGCGTGACCGACGTCTACATGGAGACGGGCGAGCCGGCGCTGCTGGAGGCGATGGAGCGCCAGTGGCGCGACATGGCCTCGCGCAAGTCCTACCTCACCGGCGGGATCGGCGCCCACCACATGGACGAGGCGTTCGGCGACGCCTACGAGCTGCCGCCGGACCGCTGCTACGGGGAGACGTGCGCGGCGATCGCCTCCGTGCAGTGGAACTGGCGGATGCTGCTGGTGACCGGCGAGCCGCGGTACGCCGACCTGCTCGAGCGCACGCTCTACAACGGCGTGCTCGCCGGGCTGGCGCTGGACGGCGGCGGCTACTCCTACGTCAACCCGCTGCACGTGCGCGACGACCATCGCGACCCGGTGGAGCGGGGCGCGCGCCGCCAGGCCTGGTACGCCTGCGCGTGCTGCCCGCCGAACGTCATGCGGCTGATCGGGTCACTGCATCACTACCTGGCCACGGTCGACGACGACGGCGTGCAGGTGCACCAGTACGCGGGCGCGACGCTCGGGCCGGTGCGGGTGCGCACGGGCTACCCGTGGGACGGGCGGGTCGAGATCGAGGTGGTGGAGGACCGCCCCGGCCCGTGGACGCTCAGCCTGCGCGTGCCGGGCTGGTCGCGGGAGTCGCTTCTCGACGGGGCGCGCGTGGACCCCGGCTACGCGCGGCTGAGCCGCGAGTGGCGGGTCGGCGACCGCGTGGTGCTCGAGCTCGACATGGCGCCGCGGATCGTGTTCCCGCACCCGCGCATCGACGCCATCCGGGGCTGCGCGGCGATCGAGCGCGGCCCGCTCGTCTACTGCATCGAGGGCGCCGACGCGCCCGCCGGCACCCGGGTGGACGACCTGCGGCTGTGCCCGGCGGGCGAGCTGCGCGCCGAGACCCGGCCGGACCTGCTGGGCGGCATCGTGGCCGTGCGCGTCGCGGGCGAGCACCATCCGGCCGAGGACGACGGCTGGCCGTACGGCTTCTCGCCCAACGGCACGCGGGGGAAGCCGGTCGAGCTGGTGGCGGTGCCATACAGCCACTGGGGAAACCGCGGCGACGGCGGCATGCGGGTCTGGACGCCGGTCGCCGAGGGGGGTGGCGCCGGGGCCTGAGGCGTGCGCGCTCGGGTCAGGGCGCTCACACGGGGCGCGGCACCTCCTCCTCCCGCCGCGCACCGCGCCACGCCGCGGTTCCCGTCAGGGGTACGGGAACCGCGGCGCCCGGCGCCGTGTTCAGGCCGGCCGCGAGCGCCGGCGACCCGAGCTGATCTCGCGCGGCGGCGTCGCGCCCCGGCCGGTGGTCCCGTACCCCGGCCGGTCGGCTCGCCCTGGGCCTCTGTGCGGGTGGGGCGGGACCGGCGCACTGCGGCAGGGTAGGTGAGGTAGGAAGGCGGTTCCTCCGTGCGGCCACGAGGGTCGCGTGTGTGCGAGTCTCGGACGGAACCGAAGGAATCGATCACGTTCGACCGGTACCAGCTTTGCTCAGGGAATCGGGCGTAAAGTTTGTCGAGCTGAGCCCGCCCAAAGTGACACGCGCCGCCGCGCACGCCACGCGGACCGATCATCCGCGCACGGCGGCCAGGGCTCTCGCCACCCTACCCAGCAGCCGTTCGCCGGCCCCGGCAGGCCCACCCTCAGCGAGCCGCCGCCGCCACCTCCAGCAGCGTCGCCGTGACGTGCTCCAAGTGCAACCCCAGCCCGTCGTGGTCGAGCCGCGAGAGCGCCCGCCGGATGGTGTGGCGGCTGTGGCCCATCTGCTCGACGAGCTCGTGCTCGCTCAGGTGCTCCCCCGGCGACAGCGCGCCGGTGACGGATCCGCTCGTGCAGGGCGCGATAGGCGTCGGGCTCGCTCACGCCGACGTTGTCTGCGCCGGGTCGCCGGCCGGCGCCTCGGCCGCGTCCGGGCGCTTGATCGCCCGGTACACGTGCGCGCGCAGGCGCGCGAACTCGGGGAGCTCCTTGGTCTGCACCTGGTCGCGCGGGCGCGGCAGCGGCACCTCGAGCGTCTCCTGCACGACGGTCGGCCGGGGCGTGAGGATCACCACGCGGTCGGCCAGGTAGATGGACTCGTCGATGTCGTGGGTGACGAAGAGGATCGTCACGCCGTAGTCGTGGCGCACCCGCAGGACGAGGTCCTCGAGGTCGGCGCGCGTCTGCGCGTCCACCGACGCGAACGGCTCGTCCATCAGCAGGATCTCCGGCCGGTAGGCGAGGCCGCGGGCGATCGCCACCCGTTGCTGCATGCCGCCGGAGAGCTGCCAGGGGTACTTGCCGCCGAACCCGTCGAGGCCGACCGAGGCGAGCGCCTGCTCGACCGCGGCACGGCGCTCGCGCTTGCCGAGCGGCTTGCGGCGCAGCGGGAACTCGACGTTGGCGGCGACGGTCATCCAGGGATACAGCGAGCGGCTGTAGTCCTGGAAGACGAGCGCCATCTGCTCGGGCGGGCCGGTGACCCGCCGGCCGTCGAGCGCGACCTCGCCGCCCGTCGGCGCGAGCAGCCCCGAGATCGTGCGCAGCAGGGTCGTCTTGCCGCAGCCCGACGGCCCGACGATGCAGACGAGCTCGCCGGGCTGCACCTCGAAGGAGAGATCGGCGATCGCCTGCGTGGCCTGCTCGCCGGCGCCGTAGGTCTTGCTGAGGTGGGTGACCTTGAGCATCGGTCGGCTCCTTGCTCAGCGCGCGGTCGCCCGCGCCCCGAAGTGCCAGGCCAGGACTCGACGCTCGACGAGCGTGAAGACGGCGTTGAACAGGTATCCGAGCAGGCCGAGCAGCAGGATGCCCGACCACATCGCGGTGATCGCGAACGACCGCTGCGACTGCAGGACGAAGTAGCCGATCCCGTTCGTGCTGGCCACCATCTCGCTGATCACCATGAGGATCAGCGAGAGCGAGAGCGAGGTGCGCATGCCGGCGGCGATCTGCGGCGCCGCGGCCGGCAGGACCACGTAGCGCAGCCGGTCCAGCGCGCCGATGCGGTACACGCGCGTGGTGTCGAGCAGCGTGGGCTCGACGCCCGCCACCCCGTCGATCGCGTTCAGCAGGACCGGGAACACGCACACGATCGCGATCAGGAACACCTTCGCGTCGTCTTTCACTCCCAGGATCAGGATCGTGAACGGGATCAATGCCGGTGCCGGGATTGCGCGCAAGAACTCGATCAATGGTGTTGACATTCGGCGCAGCGCGGGGCGCTGGCCGAGCACGACGCCGAGCCCGATGCCCACGATCACGGCGAGGAGGTAGCCGATCGCCAGCCGGACGAGGCTGGGGACGACGTCGGAGCCGAAGCGGCTGAACAGCCACGTGTCCCTGAAGGCCTTCAGCACCTCGCGCAGCGGCGGGTAGTAGTAGCTCTGCGCGCCGTCGCTCCACACCCAGATCAGCGCGACGACGACCACCGGCGCGGCGATCTCCGCGGCGACCAGCAGCGTGCGCCGGCTCACGCCGTCGTCTCCCGCTGCGACGGATGCCAGTGCAGCACGCGCCGCTCGCCGAGCGCGAACAGCGTGTTGAGCCCCCAGCCGAGCAGCCCGGTGGTGATGATCAGCGCGTACATCTCGTCGACCGCGCCGCCCCGCTCGGCCAGGTTGATCGCCCGCCCGAGCCCGGCGGAGCCGATGATCAGCTCGGCCGTGACGGCCAGGATCAGCGCGGTGGCGGAGGCGATGCGCAGGCCGGTGGCGATGTAGGGCACGGCGCCCATCAGCGTCACGCGCAGGATGCGGTCGGTGCGGCGGATGCGGAACGAGCGCGCGGTGTCGCGGTGGACGGGGTCGAGGTCGCGCGCGCCGTAGATCGTCTGGATGAGCAGCGGCCAGGTCGAGGCGAACGCGACCAGGAAGACCTTGCTCTGCAGCCCGGTGCCGTAGACGAGGATGGCCAGCGGGATCAGGGCCACCGACGGGACCGGGCGCAGGAACTCGACGATGGGGCGGGCCGCGTGGTACAGCACGTCGCTGAACCCCAGCGCGAGCCCCACCGGCACGGCGATGACGATCGCGATCGCCAGCCCGATCGCCCAGCCCTCGAGCGTGTTGAGCACCGCCGTCCAGTAGTCGCCCTGGCCGAGCAGCCGCACGAGCGCCGCGCCGTCCTTGGTGGCCGGCGGGAAGTACCGGCTCGAGACGATCCCGGCGCGCGACACCAGCTCGACCAGCGCGACGGCGATGAGCACCCCGAGCCAGGGCAGCGCCCAGCCCGGCACGCGGACCCGCGTGGTCGCGCGCGCCGGGACGCGTGGCGTCGTCGCGGTGCTCACGCCCTCACTATCTCAACCGAGGTCGACGAAGGTCCCGGCGTCGATAGATCATGCTAGAAGGACTGTCACCAAAATCGTTCCCACTCCTTGTAACGATGCGGGCGGGGTGGCGGACGACGGGCGGCGCGGCCGCGGCGACGAGTGGCGCGCGCCGGCGCGGGCGGGGGCGGCTAGATCGCTATGCGGTCGGGGCCGGCGACGTCGGACAGCGCGCCGGCCACGTGGGTCAGGTGCGTGCGCATCGCCTGCTCGGCGCCGTCGCGGTCGCCGGCGGCGATCGCGCCGACGATCTCGCCGTGCTCCTCGAGCGACTTGGTGGAGCGGCCCGGGGCGAGCACGGTGCGGAACTGGAAGCGCACGACCTGGGAATGCAGCCGCGAGCAGATGTCGAGAGCGACCTCGTGGCGGGAGATCTCGAGGATGCGGCGGTGCAGCACGGCGTTGCGCTCGGACATGGCCAGCAGCTCGCCGGCGCGCTGCAGGCGCTCCATCTCGGCCACGTGGCTGCGCAGCTCGCTGACGTCCGGCTGGGTGCGCCGCAGCGCGGCGTAGCCGGCGGCCAGCGACTCC
>JAICUS010000248.1 GCA_025935735.1 Solirubrobacteraceae bacterium
CCGCAGCACACGTCCAGCACCGAGACGCCCGGGCCGATGCCCGCCCGCGCGGCCAGCGCCCGGATCTCGCCGGCGGACATGAAGCTCTCCTGGCCGACGTACTCGCCCGCGGACTCGCGGGCGCGGCGCAGCGCCCGCTCGAACGGCGCGCGGTCGTCCTGCCTCATCGCGCGCTGAACGTGGTGAGGAACCGGTCGCGGAAGTCCGCCATCCGCGTCACCGGCGCCTGCGGGCCCGGCAGCAGGCCGTCCTGCCAGCCCCAGGAGGCGATCTGGTCGGTGACCTTCGGATCGCCCGCGATGATCGACACGGGCACGTCGTGCGTCGCGTCGGCGCCGCTGACGAACGTCGCCGGCTGGTGGTCGCCCATGAGCAGCACGACCGTGTTCTTGGTGCCGTAGCGGCGCACGAACGAGATCAGCGAGCCCATCGCGTACTGGATCGAGCGCCCGTAGGCGACCTTGGCCGTCGCCGGGTCGGCGAACAGTCCCGGCCGCGGGAACTGGAGCGCCGGGACGTGGTCGAAGATCGTGCCGTCGCCCAGCTGGTCCCACGGCAGGATCCGCGGCACCTGCTCCCACGGGAAGTGGCTGGAGATCGTGTCGATCTCGGCGAAGACGGGCCGGTGGTGCGGCTTGGCCAGCTCGTGGCGCTGGAGCGCGTAGAACGCGTACTGGTCGGGCGTCCGGTACAGGCCGAGTCGGGTGCCGCGGTAGCCGAGGTTGTCGCGGTTGTAGATCTGCTCGTAGTGGTAGAAGCTCGACCCCTCCGGCCAGTCCTTGCGGTTGGCCGGCATGACGCCGACGACGCGCCAGCCGGCACGCCGGAACGCCGTGGTCAGCGTGAGGCGCCGGCTGTGGATGAGCTGCGCGTAGCGGCGCTGGCCGTTGACCTGCAGGCCCGACTGCAGCGTGGCGTGGGCCAGCCAGCTGAGGCCGCCGAACGTCGGCGAGGTGAGGAACGCGCTGCGCGAGGAGAAGCCCGCGGCCTGGAGCTGCGCCGTGCCCTTCTGCAGCAGCGCGTCGACGCCGGGCGCGAACGAGGAGCCCTGGACCGCGACCTGGCCGTAGCTCTCGACGAACACGACCAGCACGTCCTTGCCCCGCAGGCGGGTGAGCAGCCGGTTCCCGGGAACGGACGCGAAGCGGTCGTGGGCGATCTGCGGCGCGAACTTCGCCCTGTCCCCGAGCCCGGCCCGGACCGCGTGCACCTCGTGCAGCGCCAGCGCGGTGGCGCTCGAGGTGGCGACGGGCGCGTCGGCGACCCGCAGCGCCAGCCACAGCACGCCCAGGCCGGCCGCGACGCGCAGCGCCCATCCGCGGTGGCCGGCCGCGACCCGCGTCACGCGCCACAGCGCCACGACCGGCACGGCCAGGAACGCCAGCAGCGCGACCGCGATGCCGGCGACCGCCAGATACGCCTTCGCCGCGCCGATCCCGATCCGCAGCGTGTCGATGCCGACGCCCACGTACCCCGAGTCGTCGACGGGGTCGAAGCGCCGGTCGAACGCCATGAAGAAGCCGACGTCGAGCAGCTTCACCAGCACGAGCGCGCTCAGCACCGCGCCCGCGAGCACCACCAGCACGCGGCGCGGCAACGGCGGCAGCACGACGGCCAGGCCGAGGAAGACGAGCAGCTCGAGCGGGATCCGGACGAACGCGCCGAGCGTGAAGCGGCTCGGCTGGTCCGGGGCGATCAGGACGACCCAGACGAGCGCCAGCGCGAGCACGGTCAGCCCCACGGCGACGTCGGCGGGCAGCGGCCGGCGCTCGCCCGCGTGCTCGCGGCGCCGCCACAGCCACCACGCGCACTCCCCCATCGACGCGGCCAGCGCCGCCAGCGCGACGGCCAGCAGCACCTGCACGAGCGCCAGGGGCAGGACGTCGGCGGCCGCGACGGTGAGCACGATCCCCTGCGCCGCCGCCACCACCCGGCGCCAGCGGCGCGGCGGCAGCGGCACGCGCATCCACGGCAGCAGCCACTCGCCGGCCAGGAAGACGTAGCGCGCGGCGCCGATCGCCAGCACCCACGCGCCGGCCAGGGGCGCCACGTAGACGCTGAGGGCGAGGATCAGGAACGCGTCGACCTCGCCGTCGAAGCGCGCGCCCAGCGCGGTCACCCCGCCGGTGCGCCGGGCCAGCGGCCCGTCGACCGCGTCCAGGACGAGCGCGACCGCGGCGAGCGAGACGAGCAGCGCGACCGGCGTGTCGCGGGCGAACGAGTCCGCGACCAGCGCGGCGATGCCGACGGCCAGGGACGCCCGGGCGAGCGTCACCCACGAGGGCAGCCCGAGGCGGTCGGCGCGGCTGCGCGCCAGCCCGCGGCCCAGCGCGGTCGCCATGACCAGCGCGCAGGCGACCCCGACCCGCCAGCCGGCCTCGCCGAGCCCGGCGGTCGCCGCCAGGACCGCGAGCAGCACCACCTGGGCGACCAGCCCGATCGCCGGCACGGCCCGGACCGCCCAGCGTGTCCTCATCCGTCCTGGAACCTCGAGGAGAGGGCGTAGCGCAGCAGCACGACGTCGCCGATCTGCTTGACCTCGGCGAGCGACGCGCGCCGGCCCGCGTGCCAGGGGAAGCGCCCGTCGCTGACGAAGCGCGGGGCCTGCGAGTCGCCCACGAAGAACGGCGCGACGACGAGCTGCAACTCGTCGACGAGGTCGCCGGACAGGAACTGGGTGTGCACGATGCCGCCGCCCTCGACCATCAGCCGCTCCACGCCGCGGTCGGCGAGGTCGTCGCACAGCCGGCGCATGCGCACCCGCCGGCCGGCGTCCACGACCGTCGCCGCGCGCCCGAGCCGGCGGCGCGCGTCGGCCACCCGCCCGCTGGAGGTGTAGACGAGCTTCTCCACCTCGCCGGCGGTGAAGAAGTTCGACTCCGCGTCGAGGTCCGCCCGCTCGGTCACGGTGATCTTCATCGGCGACGGCGGGAGCCCGCGGGCGGTGCGGGCCTCGCGGCGCTCGGGCGAGCGGACCAGCAGCCGCGGGTTGTCGGTGCGCACGGTGACCGCGCCGATCAGGATCGCGTCGCTGGAGGCGCGCACCTCGTCGACGCGCTCGAAGTCCGCGGCGTTGGACAGCGCGAGCCGCGGCGTGCGGTCGCCCAGGTAGCCGTCGAGCGACACGCAGCAGCTCAGCGTCGTGTACGGGCGCTCAGCCACGGCGGCCTCGCAGCCAGCCGGCGGCGAGCACCGCGGCGCCGGGCAGGGTGGCGACGAAGACCATCACGCCATATACGACAGCGGTGGCGACGCCGCGTGACGCTCCCAGCCCGACGGCGGCGAACGCCCACGCCGTCATGCCCTCGCGCGGCCCCCAGCCGCCGACGTTGGGCAACGCCGCGGCCAGCAGCACGAGCAGCGCCAGCGGCACCATCCGGGACGGCGGCGCGCTCGCCCCCGCGGTCTGCGCGGCGATCAGGAACGTGAGCGTGTGGCCGGCGACCACCAGCGCCGACGCGAGCGCGACCACCGGCCAGGCGCGCCGGGCCAGCACCGCGCGCAGGTCGCCGGCGACGGCGCGGCGCACCCGCGGCCACGCGCGGGTCGTGAGCGCGACCGCGGCCAGCGCGAGCAGCAGCGCCAGCGCGATGTACGGCGCGAGGCGCTGTACGGGCGACGGCAGGGCGAGCAGCACGGCGAGCGTGAGGACGGCCTGCACGACCTGCCCGGCCGAGCGCTCCCAGGCCACGGCGCGCAGCCCGCGGCCGAGGTCGCGGCTGTCGCGGCCGTGGCTGACGCCGCGGTGGACGTCGCCCAGCACGCCGCCGGGCAGTGCGACGTTGAGGAACAGCGAGCGGTAGTAGGCGGCGACGGCGGTGCCCAGCGGCAGGTCGAGCCCGAGGCCGCGCGCCACGGTCCGCCAGCGCCAGGCGCAGCACACGGTGGTCAGCGCGGCGAGGCCGGCCGCGGCGGCCAGCGCACCGGCGTTCACCATGCGCAGCCCGTCGAGGAACGGCCCCGTCCCCAGACGCCAGAGCAGGACGGCGAACGTCCCGGCCGGCACCGCGATGCGGGCCAGCCGCCAGGCGCCTGCGCCGCCGCGCCGGGCGCGCGGCCGGACGCGCGTTCCACCGATGGTCCGGCGGGCCTCGGCCATCGTCACGGCAGCACCAGCAGGTCGGCGTGGTCGACGGTCACCGCGAGGATGCCGGCAGCGGCCTGGGCGAGGCGCCGCTCCCGGTAGTCGGCGGCCTCGGCGGCCAGCCCCGGCTCCTGCTCGCAGGCGGCCGCGAGCCAGCCCTCGAGCCACTCGGCCGCCAGCCCCGCCTCGGCCGGACCGAGGCGCCACGGGCTCGGCCGGACCAGGACCTCCGGGCCGTGGATCCGGGCGAAGGCGGCGGTGACGGCGTCCGGGCCGAGCAGGCCGTTGCGGTGCTGGTGGGCGTTGAACGCGTCGGCGATGCGCGCGTCGAGCGGCTCCGCCGGGCTGAGCGCGACGCGGCCGGCGACGGTGAGCGCGAGCAGCAGCGGGATGCCCGCGCAGGCGGCGAGCAGCCCGGCGAGCTCGTCCGCGGTCAGCAGGTCGAGCAGCGCCGAGGCGGTGACGAGGCTCGCGCCCGCGAGGTCCTCGGCGGTCAGCCGCGTGATATCGGAGCACCGCGTCTCCACACCCTCCGCGAGCGCGAGGAGATCGGGGTCGCGGTCGTGCACGACCCAGTGCTGCGGCCCGGGCAGCCGCGGCGCGAGCCAGCGCCCCATCGAGCCGCTGCCGCCGCCGAGGTCGTGGATCGCGTGCGGCCCCGGGCCGAGGCGCCGGGCGAGCCGCTCGGCCAGCTCCGTCGAGCGCGCCGCGGCGTCGGCCGGCTCGCGCAGCGCGAGCCACTGCGGGCTGACGCGGACGGCCGTCACGCTCATCGGGCCGCCTCCGCGAGGGGGCGCGCCGCGTCCGCCAGCACGCCGGCGACGACGCTCGCAGTGGCGTCCCAGCCGAGCAGCGTCTCGCGGCGCGCCCGGGCGGCCCGGCGCAGGCGGGCGCGGAGGCCGGCGTCGGTGAGCCAGCTCCGCAGCGCGGCGCCGAGGGCTGCCGGGTCGCCGGGCGCGACGAGGAGGCCGCCGTGGCCGAGCGCCTCGCGCACGCCGCCGACGTCGGCGGCGAGTACCGGGATGCCGCGGGCGAGCGCCTCGGTGACGACCATGCCGTAGGTCTCGGCGTGCGAGGCGAGCACGAGCAGGTCGGCGGCGGCGTACGCGCGGTCGAGCTGCGCGCCGACCAGCGGGCCCGGGAAGCGCACGCGGGCCGGCGCGCGGTGGCGGACGGCAGCGGCGAACGCCGGATCGCGGTCGAGGCTGCCGGCGCAGGTGCAGCTCCAGGACAGCTCGTCGACGGTGGCGAGCGCGTCGAGCAGGACGTCGTGCCCCTTGCCGGGCGTCACCGCCGCGACGCACAGCAGCGCGTCGCCCGCCGGCGAGCCCGCCACCGGCTCGGCCGGGTCGACGCCCGGCTGCGCCACATGAGCCGGCACGCCGTACAGCTCCCCGAGCCGCCACCGGCTCCATTCGCTCGTCGCGATCACCGCGGTCGCCGCCTGCAAGACCGCGCGCTCGCGGGCGTCGGCGAACGGCATGTGCACCAGCACGACCTGTCGCAGCCGCTCCGCGTGCGGCACGAGCACCTCGGGCGCCGGCGACGCGATCAGCCCGTCCAGCAGCGCGACAGCGCCGTCCGGCAGCTCTGCGACGGCGCCCGCGCCGACGTGCTCGCGCACCGTCCAACCGAGCGCCCGCAGCTCGTCGCGGACGCGGCGGTCGTACGTGTTGCCGCCGCTCGGCCGCGCCGGGTCGCCGAGCCCCGCGGGGACGATGAAGTGGACCTCGGTCACAGCGGCCGCTCGTAGCTCGCCCATGCCACATGGGACTCCCGCAGCGTCACGGCTATTCCGGCGAGCCCCTGCCCGCCGAAGCGGTCGGCGATCCGGTCGGCGACGAGCCGGGCCAGCACCTCGGTGGTGGTGTTGAAGTCGAGCTCGTCGTCGAGGTTGCGGTAGCTCAGCTCGCCGACCACCGCGTGCAGGACCTCGGCCGCCCGGCCGATGTCCACCACGATCCCGTCGGCGTCGAGCTCCGCGCGGCGGAACGTCACGTCGACCACGTAGGTCGCGCCGTGCAGCCGCTGCGCCGGCCCGAACACCTCGCCGCGCAGGCTGTGGGCGATCATCATGTGGTCGCGGACCGTCACGCTGAACACGCGCCGGCCCCCTCGTAGGTGATCGAGTGACACAGCGCCGGCAGGCTCCCGTCGGCCAGGCGCGGCATCACGCCGGGCAGCTCGGCGAAGCGCGACTCGCCGGTCAGCAGCGCGTCGAACGCGGGGTCGCGCAGCAGCTCGAGCGCGAGCGCGAGCCGGTCGGCCGTCGTGCGCCGCGCCGCCCGCGCCGGCGACACCGTCCCGACCTGGCTGGCCCGCAGCCCGAGGCGCCCCGAATGGAACGCGCCGCCGAGCGACAGCTGGACCTCGGCGTCGCCGTACCAGCTGAGCTCCAGCACCGTGGCCTCGGGCCCGAGCAGCTCCAGGGAGCGCTGGAGCCCGGCCGCGGTCGCGCTCGTGTGCACGACCAGGTCGCGCCCGCCGGCGGCCTCGTCCGGGTGCGCGAAGCGCGCGCCGAGGGCCCGCGCCACCTCGGCCCGCGAGGCGTCCACGTCGACGAGCGTGACCTCCACCCCCGGGAAGCGGGCGAGCAGGCGGGCGACGCAGCAGCCGACCATCCCGGCGCCGACGACGGCCACCCGGTCGCCGACCAGCGGCGCGGCATCCCACAGGGCGTTGACGGCGGTCTCCACCGTGCCGGCGAGCACCGCGCGGGCCGGCGGCACGTCGTCGGGCACGACGGTCACGGCGCCGGCCGGCACCACGTACGCCGTCTGATGCGGATACAGGCAGAAGACCGTGCGCCCGCGCAGCTCCGGCGGCCCCTCCTCGACGGCGCCGACGTTCAGGTAGCCGTACTTGACCGGCCCCGGGAACTCGCCCTCCTGGAACGGCGCCCGCGGCGGCACGCCGCCGCGGAACACCAGCGTCTCGGTGCCGCGGCTGACCGCGGACCGCAGCGTCCGGACGACCACGTCGCCGCGCCCCGGCTCAGGCAGTGCGGCCGGCCGGATCTCGCCGCAGCCGGGTGTGCGGAGCCAGAACGCTTGTGCGTTGTCGAGCACGTCAGGCGGTACGCGCGGGGGCGACGGGCGGTTCGGTGCCGGGCGGTGGGACCTTAGTCCAGCCGCGCGCCCATGACGGGCACGGGCTGGGCCGCGCCGGAGGAGCGGCGCACCACGACGATGCGGTCGTAGTTGCCGCGCTTGGCGGCGGTGGTCAGCACGACGTAGGCATCGCCCCGGGCATCGACGCGGAACGTCCCCGCGCTGGCCGTCCAGTGCTTGTTGGAGCACAGGACCTCATAGACGTCGCCGGGCTGGGTCGGCAGGTCGCGTATGCGCAGGAGCACGCGCGTGCCGTTCTGGACCGAGCGCAGGCCGACCTGCGCCGTGGCCGACACCGGGGTGTTGCCCATCGGCTGCAGCGCGAGGCCGTACCGCGCCGTCGGCGCCGCACGGAAGCCGAATCCGGCGACCAGCAGCGCGACCGCGGCGGCCGCGCCGGCCAGCGCGCCGCCGATGCCCAGGGCGATCCGCGGCCTCCAGCGGCGGTGCGGACGCGGCTCAGGCGCGCGCTCGCGGGCGAAGCGGTCCAGCACGCGCTCCTCGATGGCCGGCGGCAGCGGGTCCTCCTCGCCCGCGCCGGCCACGACCGCGAGGTCGAGCAGCTGCGGCAGGCCTTCCAGCTCCGCGTGGGCGGCGGCGCACTCGGAGCAGTCGGCCAGGTGCGCGCGGATGCGCTCCTCGTCGGCCGGCTCGAGCGCGCCCAGCACATAGGCGCCGAGATCCACGTGGACGTGCGTCATGCGGCGCGCACCCCCATCTCTTCCAGAACCAGCCGCAACGAGCGCAGGGCATACCAGGTGCGGCTCTTGACGGTGCCCTCCGGGAGGCCGAGGCGCTCGGCGATCTCCCGGACGGCCAGGCCCTGCACGTGGGCGAGGCGGATGACCTGCCGATGCTCGGGCGTGAGCTTCTCGAGCGCGCCGGCCACCTGCCAGCCGAGCATCGCGCGCTCGATCGAGAGGCCCTCGGGGTCCTCCTCGTCGCGCGGCTCGTGCAGGGCGAGCGCCGGGCGCACGGCGGCGCGGCGGCGCGTGTCGATGATCGCGTGCCGGGCGATCTGGTAGAGCCAGGTGCGGACGCTGCCGCGCGAGGGGTCGTAGGCCTCCGCGTGGCGCCAGGCCCGCGTGAA
>JAICUS010000781.1 GCA_025935735.1 Solirubrobacteraceae bacterium
GCTCACGGTGCGCGCGCAGATCCACCACGGCCTGGACGAGGCCGGCTACGGCGTGTGGGGCTTCTCGCCGTCGAACACGCCCGAGGGCGGCTACGGCGCCTACGGCGTGGACGGGATCGGCATGGATCCGAACGGCAACCCGTCCAACGAGGACCGCACGCTCGTCGACCACGGCTTCGCCGGCTGCCCGGACCGCCCGGCCGTCCCGGACCCGCCGCCGTCCGCCTACACGAACGGCGTCGTCACGCCGCACGCCGCGTTCCTGGCGCTCCGCTATGCCCCGGCCGCCGCCGTCGAGGACCTCGCGCGGCTGCGCGAGCGCTTCCCCGGGATGTACGGCCGCTGGGGCTTCCGCGACAGCGTGAACGTGCAGACCCGCCGGGTGTCCGGGGCCTACCTGTCGCTCGACCAGGGCATGATCATGGCCGCGCTGGGCAACGCGCTCGGCCACGACGTCCTGCGCCGCGCGTTCGCCTCCTTCGAGTCCGCCCTGCGCCCCGTGATCGGCGTCGAGGAGTTCAACGCCGACCCGCGCGGGTGCACGATCGCCGGCACGCCCGGCGACGACCGCCTGCGCGGCACCCGCGGCGACGACGTGATCTGCGGCCTCGGCGGCGACGACGCGATCTCCGGCGGTGGCGGCGACGACGTGATCTACGGCGACGCCGGCGACGACACGCTCTCCGGCTCCGGCACGCTCTACGGCGACGACGGCGACGACCGCCTGACGGGAGCCGGCGTCCTCTCCGGCGGGCCGGGCGACGACACGCTGTCCGGCCGCGGCTTCCTCGCGGGCGGCGACGGCACGGACGCCTGCCGCGGCGCGTCGCGCACCGACGGCTGCGAGTAGCGAGCCGCTCGAGCCGGGCGACCACCTCCGCCGGCTCTGGGACAGGTGCTGCACGGTGCTACACTCGCGCCGGTGCCGACCTCCCACCCGCGTCACTCGATCACCGAGACACCTGCGCTCGCCGAGGTGCTCGAGCCGCTGCGCGCGCGGCTCGGCCCGAAGGCGCCCACGCTGGGTGAGCTGGTGCGGCGGGGGGCGGAGGTCACCCTGCGTGAGCTGGATGCGCAGGAGCGCGCCCGGGCGCAGGCGCGCGAGTCGTTCATCGACCGGCTGCGCGCCGGTCCACCGCCCGATCTCGACGAGGTCCACCGCATTCGCCACGCGACACGGCGTCCGTGACAGGGCTGGCGCTGCTCGACGCGAGCGCGTTCTGGCGCCTGGGCAGCCCGCAACTGGAGGCTGACCGCCGGGACGAGCTGGCCGATCGAATCGCTCGCGGTCTCGTCGCGGCGAGCACGCCGCTGCTGCTCGCGACGCGCTCCGGGCGCGACCTGCCCGCCGCGGACGCGGAGGAGCTGCCCCTGCTGTGGATCACCGAGCGGGCTGAGCGGCGGGCGGCGGATCTCCAGCGACAGATGCGGGCGGCGCAGCAGCACCTCGGCGTACCGCCCATGGGCTATCTGATCGCCGCGATCGCCGAGGACCACGGCGCGTCGATCCTCCACTACGACGGCGACTTCGACCGCCTGGCGAAGCACACGGATCTCGCGGTGCCGGTCGAGCCGCTCGCACGGCTGGGCACCTTGGCGTGATCGATCTCCGGCCGCTGCGCCGCGACGACTTCCCGCTGCTCGCGCGCTGGCTCGCGGAGCCCGCGGTGGCCCGCTGGTGGAACCACGAGACGACGCCCGAGGCGATCGAGCGCGACTTCGGCCCGAGCGTCGACGGAGACGATCCGACGCAGATGTTCCTGGCGCTGAGCGGGGAACGGCCGTTCGGGCTCATCCAGCGCTACCGGATCGACGACGAGCCGGAGTACGCGGCGGAGCTGTCGCGCGTGTGCGCCGTCCCCCCCGGCGCGCTGAGCGTCGATTACTTCATCGGCGAGCCGGACCTGCGCGGCCGCGGGCTCGGCGCCGGGCTGATCGCGGCGATGGTCGCCAGGACGTGGGCCGCCTACCCGGACGCCGGCGAGATCATCGTGCCGGTCGCCGCCGGCAACGCCGCGTCGTGGCGGGCGCTCGAGCGGGCGGGGTTCGCGCGGATCGGCGAGGGCGAGCTCGAGCCCGACAACCCGGTCGACCCGCCCGACCACGTCATCTACGCGATCCGCCGGCCGGGCGGGTGAACTCGGCCCGCCAGATCGTGCCCGTGCGCTCGATGAACCGGGTGCGGACGCCGCCGGTGGCGAACGCGCCGATCTCCGCGCGGGTGAGCGGCCAGGGCGGCCCGTCCGGCGCGCCCTCGGCGACGGAGGCGACGACGATCAGCGTGCCGCCCGGGGCGACGAAGCC
>JAICUS010000537.1 GCA_025935735.1 Solirubrobacteraceae bacterium
TATCGCACGGCCCAGGAGGCGCTGACCAACGTCCGCAAGCACAGCGCGGCCGACCGGGTGGAGATCTCGCTCGACTACGCCGGCGACGGCACGACCCTGGTCGTGGTGGACCATGGGCCGGGCGCGCCGGTGATCGTCGGCGCCGGCGGCGGCTATGGCCTGACCGGGATGCGCGAGCGCGCCGAGCTGCTCGGCGGGCGGCTGTCGGCCGAGCCGACCGCCGACGGCTTCCGGGTGGAGCTCTGGCTGCCGTGATCCGCGTCCTGCTGGCCGACGACCAGCGCGTGGTCCGCGAGGGGCTCGGGACGCTGCTCGGGCTGCTCGACGGCATCGAGCTCGTCGGCACCGCGGCGGACGGCGAGGAGGCGCTGGCGCTGGCGGCCGAGCACGACCCCGACATCGTGCTGATGGACCTGCGGATGCCGCGGCTGGACGGCATCGAGGCGATCCGCCGGCTGGGCGAGCGCGGCGAGCGCCCCGCGGCGATCGCGCTGACCACCTACGCCGACGACGCGTCGGTGCTGGGCGCGCTGCGCGCGGGGGCGCGGGGCTATCTGACCAAGGACGCCGGCGCCGACGAGATCCGCGCGGCGATGGAGGCGGTGATCCGCGGCGACGTCGCGCTCGACCCGGCGGCGCAGCGCCAGGTCGTGGCCGCGCTGTCGGACCCCGCGCCCGCGGCGGCGCCGGCCGCGGAGCTGCCGGACGAGCTCACGCCCCGCGAGGCCGAGGTGCTGGCGCTGATCGCCGAGGGCCTGACGAACTCGGAGATCGCCGAGCGGCTCGTGGTCAGCGCCGCCACGGTCAAGAGCCACGTCAACCACATCTTCGCCAAGATCGGCGCCCGCGACCGCGCCCAGGCGGTCGTCTACGCCTTCGCCAACGGCATCGCCGCGGCGTGAGCGGGTGCCCCGGCCGCCCGGGGCACCCGCGGCCGGTCAGCAGTGGAAGAGCTCGTGCGGCTCCTCGTCGCTGTCGGGGTCCACGATCTTCTCGTACAGCGCCGCGTCCAGCGCGTCGAGCTTGCTCAGGCGGTCGGCCGCGCGGTCGAGCAGCTGCTCGACGGTGGGCTGATCGTCGCCGGCGATCTCGAACTGGTCGTTCGCGTCGCCGATGACCTTCAGCGCGGTCGACAGGCCGCTCCCGCCCGTCGGCACGCCATAGCCGGCGCAGCTCGGCCCGGTGTAGTCCTGGACGTAGGCGTTCGCTCCCTTCACGGAGCCGAGGCCGTCGCCGAACAGCTCGCGGGTCACGTCATCCTGCGTGAGAACCCGGAACGCCTGGTCGAAGCCCAGGTCGACGTGCGAGGCGTCGTCGAGGCTGAGGATGCCCTGGCTCACGAGGTACGCGCGGCTGAACGGCGTCGTCGGTCCCGGCGGCTCGGTGGCGGGCGTCAGCTCGCCCGCGGCGACCAGCTCCTCGTCGAGCTTGGAGGCGAAGAAGTTGGCGAAGCCCTCGTTGTAGGCCACGCACGGCTTCTCGTCCGCGCTGTGGGTCGTGTCCGGGCCGGCGGCGCCGAGGACCAGGCAGGTCTCGTGCGTCTCGCGCGGGTACGCCCAGGCGTGCCCGAGCTCGTGCAGCAGGTTCCAGCGCGCGGTGGTCAGGTCGGGGTCGATGTGGATGCCATGGAAGACCGGGTCCGTCCACGAGTTGCCGTAGAGGTGGATCGACGCCGGATTGTGCACGGTGACGTCGTTCAGGAACGGGTAGCCGAGCGAGGTCACGTAGTCCATCGCGCGCCGGTAGAGGATCCAGGTCTGCGCGTCGATGCGTGCCTGGTTGGTCGCCTGGTCGCCGCTCTCGCCCTTGAACGGCTCGCCGCCGAGGTCGATCGTGCCCGCGTCCTGCACGGACCCCGTGTCCTTGAGCACGTACCACTCGGGGCTGCTCGGGCCGAGCACGCGCAGGTCGCCGCTCGCGCTCACGAACTTCGCCTCCACCCGGACGCGGCGCTGGTCGCACTCGGTGTGCGTGACCGAGAACTCGCCGTCGGCGTCGGTGTAGGTCGTGCGCCACTCCCCGAACGCGTCGAGCGCCGACCCGAAGCTGCTGGCGCCCGACACCTTGACCGCGACGCCCACCAGCGGGTCGCCGTCCGAGATGCCGTCGAGCGTGGGGTCCTTCACATACAGCCGGCCCTTCACCGTCCACTGGCAGGAGCCCGCCGACGACGTGCTGCCGTGCGGCTGGTCGGGCGCGCTGCCGTATCCGGCGGGGGTGCTGCCGCCGGCCGGGTCCTGGGTGGACTCGCCGGCCCGGGCGCCCGCGGGGCCTGCGAGCGCGGCCGCCGCGACGGCGAGCGCCAGGATGGTGCGATGTCTGGATCTCATGCCGCGACTGTCGCGGCGGCCGGCGGCGGCGAATATCCGGGAGATCCCCGAACCCGCTCCCGCTAACGACGCCGCGCCGGGATCGAGGCCACCACGGCGCCGCCGAACGCGCCGCCGACGCTGGGGGGCGGCGTGTTGATCCCGGTGGCCACGCTCGACCTCGACCGTCATCTCGGCCGGCGAAGCTGGCAGGACTGGAGCGTCCGCTTTGGCTATTCCCGGCGGCGGGCGCGGCTCGGCGCGACCCGGGGCAGCTCGCCGGGCTGCTTCGGGTAGACCGGCGGCCAGGGCGCGTCGGGGAGGCCGGACGCCAGGTCGCGCTCGCTCATCTCCAGCAGCGGCTCCAGCGACTGCGGCGCCATCGCCTCCCACGGGTCGCCGCCGGACGCCAGCCGCTCGGGCACGGTGGCCAGCGTCAGCTCGCCGGGGTCGGCGGCGTCGAGCTCCTCCCAGCGCAGCGGCGCCGACACCTGGCCGCCGGGCCGCGCGCGCACCGACCAGGCGCCGAACACGGTCTTGTGCGGCGCGTTCTGGTTGTAGTCGACGAAGATCCGCTCGCCGCGCTCCTCCTTCCACCAGGCGGCGGTCAGCAGGTCGGGCCGGCGGCGCTCGAGCTCGCGGGCCACGGCCACCGCGGCGGCGCGCACCTGGTAGGAGTTCCAGCGCGGCTGCAGGCGCACGTAGACGTGCAGGCCGCGGTTGCCGGTGGTCTTCGGGAACCCGGCCAGCCCGTGCTCGTCCAGCAGCGCCTTGAGCTCCCAGGCCGCGGCGCGCGCCTCGGCGAAGCCCGTGCCGGGCTGCGGGTCGAGGTCCAGGCGCAGCTCGTCCGCGTGCTCGGGGTCGGCGGCCGTGCTCGGCCAGACGTGGAAGCCCAGGCAGGCGAGGTTGACCGCCCAGGCGACGTGGGCGACGTCGGCGGCCACCAGCGCCCGCGACGGCGTGCCGTTGACCGTCTGCACCGTCGTCGTCTCCAGCCAGTCCGGGATGTTGTCCGGCACGCGCTTCTGGAAGAACGACGGCCCGCCGGCGCCCTGGGGGAAGCGCTGCATGAGCACCGGCCGGCCGCCCATCGTGCGCATCAGCGGCTCGGCCACCGCCGCGTAGTAGCGCACCAGGTCCAGCTTGGTCTCGCCGCGCTCGCCGAACAGGACCTTGTCCGGGCTCGTGATCCGGACCTCCCGCCCGGCGAGCTCGAGACGGACCTCAGCAGTGGTGCGGGCCACCTCGTGAACCGTACACAGCGCGTCCCGGCGATCATGTAGACGGTGTCGCCCGAGGCCGCGGAGGCGAGCAGGTCCGGCCGGTGGTCGCGGTTGACGTCGCCCACGCCGACGGCGTCGAAGCCGAGGTTCTCGCCGGCCGTGGTCGAGGTGATGGTGCGCAGCGGCGCGCCCGTCGCGCCCGAGAAGATGTCGATCCGCCCCGCCTGCGGCGCCCCGTCGCTGCTCGTGTAGGAGCCGACGGCGATGTCGTTGACGTGGTCGCCGTTGACGTCACCGGCGCCGCGGCCGGGCCCGAGGCCGGCGCCCGGCGCGCCGAGCCACGAGTGCAGCAGCGTGCCGTCGCGGCCGGAGTAGACGGCGGCGAATCCGCTGCCGGGGCCGTTGTCGGTCGCCGCGTAGTCGCCGCCATAGACGTCCGGCACGTGGTCGTGGTCGAGGTCGCCGACGCCGGCCAGGAAGAACGTGCCGAACTGGCGCGCCCCGGGCGACGGCGGCAGCGGGTAGAGCTCGCGGCCGTCCGCGCCGGAGAACACGTAGGCCGCGCCGCGCCCGCCGACGATCTCGTCGGGGA
>JAICUS010000754.1 GCA_025935735.1 Solirubrobacteraceae bacterium
AGTCGCGCCCGGTGGCCTCGTCCTCCACGACGGTCTCCCGCGAGCCGAACACCCGCGGGTCGGCGGCGCTGATGTAGCTCGACGGCGCGCTCAGGTACATGCGCGCGCTGCTGCGCGCGTTCTCCACCGTGGTGGGGAAGCTGAAGTCCTCGATGTTGAGTCCGGTGAACAGGATCGGGTACAGCGAGCCCTGGCCCGGGAAGTTGCCGGCGATCGGCGTGAAGCCGTGGATGTAGCGGGCCTTCCACGCGCGGCTGGTGTGCGTGAGCAGGTACTCGGCGTAGATCGGCCCGTTCGAGTGCCCGACGAGGTGCACCGGAGTGTTGCCATTGGCGCGGTAGGTGGCCTCGATCAGCCGCTTGGTGCGCTCCAGGAAGCCGTCCTGGTCGGGGCCGAGCCGGGAGTCGTAGCCGGCCACGCGGATGTCGCGGTCGCGCACGTAGCCGGCCGCCTCCAGCGCCTCGTACATCGGCTCGTAGAACGGCGCGCTGGCCGTGGAGCCGTAGTCGATGATCGACACGCTCACGCCGCGCTGGTCGAAGAACCGCCGGGGCATCGGCACGAACGGGACCGGGAGGTAGCGCAGCGTCATCAGCTCATCGCGGCACACCTGCGAGAACGTCGTGCTCGGATGGTCGTTGAGGAACCAGTCCTCGAAGGAGCCGGAGCGCGGGCAGCCGCGGTCGACGGACTGGCCGTGGACCGTCACCCGCAGCTTGGTGAAGTGGAACGCCGGGAAGAGCACGATCGGCGTGCGCGCGGACGCGTGCGCCGGCGGCGCCGCCGCGAAGGCGACCAGCAGCGCCACGACCATGACCCGGAGCATCCGCACCGGGCGCGAATCTAGCCTGTGGGACCGCCGGCTGTCCAGCGAACGCGATGCAGTTCCACCTCAACGGCTACAGACCAGGAGATCCGCGCGTCGAAACGGCGCATCCTTCCGTGGCCGAGCGGCCGGACGGGCTGCCCGCTGAGTGCGACGTCCTGATCGTCGGCGCCGGGCCGGCCGGGCTGGTGCTGGCGGCGCAGCTGGCCGCGTTCCCCGAGGTCCACACCGTGGTCGTCGACCGCCGCGACGGACCGCTGGCGGTCGGCCAGGCCGACGGCGTCGCCTGCCGCACCGTTGAGATGTTCGCGGCGTTCGGGCTGGCCGGCCGCCTGCTGGACGAGGCCTACTGGGTCAACGAGGTCGCGTTCTGGCGCACGGACCCGGACGACCCCACGAGGATCGCCCGCACCGGCCGGGTCCGGGACACCGAGGAGGGCCTGTCGGAGTTCCCGCACGTGATCGTCAACCAGGCGCGGATGCTCGCCTACCTGCGCGAGCACATGGCGCAGTCGGCCGCCCGGCTGACCCCGTTCTACGACCTGCGGGCGACCGGCCTGGAGATCGGGCCGGACGACGTGACGGTCGCGCTGGGCGAGACCTCGCTGAGGGCGTCCTACGTCGTCGGCTGCGACGGCGCGCGCAGCGCCATCCGCGCCGCGATCGGCCGCGAGCTCGAAGGCGACGCCACCGACGAGACCTGGGGCGTGATGGACGTCCTGGCGGTCACCGACTTCCCCGACATCCGCCGCAAGTGCGCGATCTACTCGGCCGAGGGCAACATCCTGATCATCCCGCGCGAGGGCGGCTACCTCACGCGCTTCTACCTCGAGCTCGACGACCCCGCCGACGTCGACCCGCACAAGCTCGCCGCGCTGGCGAACCGCATCCTGCACCCGTACACGCTCGACGTGAAGGACGTGGCCTGGTGGTCGGTGTACGAGGTCGGCCAGCGGCTGTGCGAGAAGTTCGACGACGTCCCGGCCCGGGAGCGCATCCCGCGCGTGTTCATCGCCGGCGACGCCTGCCACACCCACAGCGCGAAGGCCGGCCAGGGCATGAACGTGGCCATGGCCGACGCGTTCAACCTCGGCTGGAAGCTCGGTGCCGTCCTGCGCGGGACGGCCCGGCCCGAGCTCCTGCACACCTACTCGGTCGAGCGCCGGGCGGTCGCACAGGAGCTGATCGACTTCGACCGCGAGTTCTCCGAGCTCTTCAGCGCCCGCCGCCGCGAGCCGGAGCGCTTCCAGCGTTACTTCGTCGCCCAGGGCCGCTTCACCGCCGGCGTCGCCACCCGCTACGGGCCGTCGATGATCACCGGCGGCAGCGAGCACCAGCACCTGGCCGAGGGCTTCCCGGTGGGGATGCGCTTCCACTCGGCGCCGGTGATCCGGCTGGCCGACGCCAAGCCGGTCCACCTCGGCCACGTCGCCCGGGCGGACGGCGCCTGGCGCGTCTACGTCTTCGCCGACCGCGACGGCTCACGGGTCCGAGAGCTCTGCGAGCACCTCCCGCCCGAGCCCGACGTGCGCGCCGTCTTCCAGCGCGAGCTGGAGGTGGACGAGCTCCCGCCGGCCCTGCTGCCGCGCCAGGGCCGCTTCGGGCTCGTCGACTACGAGAAGGCGTTCCGCCCGGACCCGGACCAGGACATCTTCGACCTGCGCGGCATCGATCGCGAC
>JAICUS010000135.1 GCA_025935735.1 Solirubrobacteraceae bacterium
CGCGTGAAGGTGGTGAAGAACAAGGTCGCGCCGCCGTTCCGGCAGGCCGAGTTCGACGTGATGTTCGACGAGGGCATAAGCCACACCTCGCTGCTGGTAGACCTCGCGTCCGAGGCCAACATCATCCAGAAGTCGGGTGCCTGGTACTCCTACGGCGATCAGCGCATCGGCCAGGGCCGGGAGAACGCCAAGCTCTTCCTCCGCGACAATCCGCCGCTCATGGCCGAGGTGGAGGGCAAGGTGAAGGAGCTGCTCGGCATGCACGCCGGCGTGGGCAGCGGCGCCGGGCCCACGGACGAGGACGAGTGACCCAGCCCGTCCTCACGGCGCTCACGCCCGATCCGCGCCGCCCGGGCACCGTCCGGGTAGAGCTGGACGGCGCCCGGTTCGGCGCGGTGCCGGACGAGGTGGTGCAGAGTGCCGGCCTGGCGGTCGGCTGCGCGCTGGACGACGAGCTGCACCAGCGGCTCGTCACCGCGGCCGACGCGGAGGGCGCGTTCCGCACCGCGCTCCGGGCGCTGGAGCGGCGGCCCTTCGCGCGGGCCGATCTGGGCCGCCGTCTGGTCCGGAAGGGACATCCGCGGCCCGCGGTGGAGTCGGCCATCGAGCGGGCCGCGGGCCTGGGGCTGCTCGACGATATCGCGTTCGCCCGCAACTACGTGCAGACCCGTGCGGCGCGCGGCCGGGGCCCCGCGCGGCTCACGCGCGATCTGCTCGCCATGGGCGTGGAGCGGGCCACCATCGATCGGGCCCTGGCCGAGGAATGGCCCGAAGGCAGCGATCGGACGCAGGTGCCGCGCACGCTCGCGGTCAAGCGCGCCGCGCAGCTCGGCGATCTTCCCCGTCCGGTCAAGCGGCGGCGCGTGCTGGCCTATCTCGCGCGCCGTGGCTTCGCCGGGCGCGACATCAGCGAGCTGGTGGCCCGCGTCGTCGGTTGAGTCCCGCGGCGGCCCTCGCCCCTAAGTACGGCCGTCCCTATATTTTCCCCCCATGCAGTCCGCCAACATCCGTCGCCTGTTCCTCGACTTCTTCGTCGCCAAGGGGCACCGTGAGGTGCCTTCTTCGTCATTGGTGCCCGCCGACGACCCGACCCTGCTGTTCACCAACGCCGGCATGGTGCAGTTCAAGCGCACCTTCCTCGGGCAGGAGCACCGCGAGTACAGCCGGGCGACCTCGTGCCAGAAGTGCGTCCGGGCCGGGGGCAAGCACAACGATCTCGAGCAGGTGGGCCACACCAAGCGGCACCACACCTTCTTCGAGATGCTGGGCAACTTCTCGTTCGGCGACTACTTCAAGCGCGACGCGATCGCCTACGCCTGGGAGTTCGTCACCAGCCCCGAGTACCTCGGGCTCCCCCCCGACCGGCTCCGCGTCACGGTGCACCACACGGACGAAGAGGCGCGCGGCTTCTGGCGCGAGCTCGCCGGGCTCCCGGATCACCGGATCTACGGCCTGGGCGACAAGGACAATTTCTGGCAGATGGGCGACACCGGCCCCTGCGGCCCGTGCAGCGAGATCTACGTGGATCTCGAGTGGCGGCCGGGCGACCCCGCATTAGAAATCCACCAGGCGGAGTTCGAGGTCCTAGCCGAGGAGGGGCGCTTTCTCGAGATCTGGAACCTGGTGTTCATGCAGTTCGACCGGTCCGCGGACGGCACGCTCACGCCCCTGCCCAAGCCGTCGGTGGACACCGGCGCCGGGCTCGAGCGGATCGCCGCGGTCATGCAGGGCGAAGACGACAACTTCCACACCGACCTGTTCCAGCCGCTGATCGACCGGGTGGGCGAGCTGGTGGGGCGGCCGTACGATCGCGCGTCGGCCGACCGGGCGTCGTACCGGGTGCTCGCCGATCACGCCCGTGCGGTGGCGTTCCTCCTGGCCGACGGCGTGTACCCGAGCAACGAGGGGCGCGGGTACGTGCTGCGCCGAATCCTTCGCCGGGCCGTACGCCACGCGTGGCTGCTGGGGCGGCGGGAGCCCACGCTCGCGCCCCTCACGGGCGTCGTGGTGGCGGAGCTGGGCGACGTGTACTCGGAGCTGCGCGAGAAGGCCGAGTACCTGCGCGAAGTGACCGAAACCGAGGAGCACCGCTTCCTCGAGACCATCGAGGGCGGGCTCCGACGCCTCGAAGAGATCTTTGCCTCGGGCGCGCGCGAGATCGCCGGCGCGGAGGCGTTCAAGCTGTACGACACCTTCGGCTTTCCCATCGACCTCACGGCCATCATCGCCGAGGAGCGCGGGGTCTCGGTCGACACCGCGGAGTTCGAGCGAGCGCTCGAGGCACAGCGGAAGCGCTCGCGCACGGCGCGGCGCGGCTCGGCTGAGCCTCGCGAAGGCGCGAGCATGGGCTCGAGCGCCGGCTCGCGCGACAACGGCTCGTCCGGTCCCGCGGTGCACCTGGGGCGCCAGGGCCGGTGGCGCAGCGTCAAGCGCGGAAAGCAGAAGTTCGTCGGCTACGACCGCACCGAGGCCGAGACCGACGTGCTCGCGTTCCGCCAGGACGGGCCGCGGGTGGAACTGGTGCTGCGGGAGAACCCCTTCTACGTCGAGTCCGGCGGTCAGGTGAGCGACGTCGGCGCCGTCGCGGGCCCCGGCTGGTCGCTGCCCGTGGACGCGGTCCGCAAGGACCCCAAGGGCACGGTGGTGAGCGGCCCGTTCGGGGAAACCTTCGAGCCGGACACGGTGCGCGCGGCGGTGGACGCGCCGCGGCGCCACGACATCGAGCGCAACCACAGCGCGACCCACCTGGTCCACTACGCGCTGCGGAAGCACCTCGGCACGCACGTGCGTCAGCAGGGCTCGCTGGTCGAGGCCGACCGCCTGCGGTTCGACTTTTCCCATCACGGCCCGATCGACCCGCCGACGCTGGCCGCGATCGAGGCGGACGTGAACGACCTGGTGCTCGCCAACCCGGCAGTGAGCACGCGGCAGATGGCGTATCCCGACGCGCTCGCGCTGGGCGCGATGGCGTTCTTCTCCGAGAAGTACGGCGACGTCGTTCGGGTGGTGCAGATGGGGCCGTCGATCGAGCTGTGCGGTGGCACGCACGTGCGGTCCACCGGCCAGATCGGCACGTTCCGGTTCTCCGGCCAGAGCGGCGTGGCGGCGGGCGTGCGGCGCATCGAGGCGGTCACGGGCCCGGGCGCCCTGCGGGCCGTGCGCGAGCTGGAGCATCGTCTGGCCCAGTTGGCCGAGGCGCTCAAGGCGCAGCCGGAGCACGTCGTGCGCCGGGTCGAGCAGCTCCTGGAGGAGCGCCACCGGCTCGAGGCCCGGCTGGCCGAGGCGCTCAAGTCGGGCGGGGGCGCCGCCATCGCGGGCGATGTGGCCGATGTCCGCGGCGTGCAGGTGACGATCGCGGACACCGCGGTGGACGATCGGGGCGAGGTGGGCCAGATCGCCGACCGGTTCCGCGAGGGCAAGCGCAACTCGGTGCTTGTGCTGTTCAGCAACGCCGGGCGCGGCGCCATCCACGTCACCCTCACCGACGACCTGGTCGGCGCGGGCCGCAAGGCGGGCGACCTGGTGAACCGGATCGCGGCGCTGAGCGGCGGGAAGGGCGGGGGACGCCCTCACTTCGCCTCCGCCGGGGCGGGCGATCCGTCCAAGCTGTCCGCGGCGCGCGCCGCCACGCCGGGCCTGGTCTCCGCGTGGCTGGAAGGCGACGGCGGGTGACCGCCGAGGGCTGGCTCGAGCGTCGGACGGCGCAGGCGCCGCCGGCGCTGCGCGCGCGGGTCTTCGAGTACGCCGCCTCGGCTCCGACGGGGCCGGTACCGGAGGCGCTCGCCGCGGCGGGCCGGGCCGCGCTCGCGCGTGTGCTCGATCACCCGGGCGACCGCTCGGTCGCGCTCGATCTGCTCGCGGCCGACGCGCTCGTCACGCTGGCGCTCCTCGCGCAGGCGGAGCAGGCTCCCGAGCAGCTTGGCGCCTTCGCCTCCACGCTGTTGCGGAACGATTCGCCCGGCACGTGATCGATCTCCACTCTCATCTTCTGCCTGGCGTCGACGACGGCTCCCGCACCGTGGAGCAGTCGGTGCAGGTGCTGCGCGAGATGGCCCGCCGCGGCATCACCGACGTGTGTCTCACCCCGCATCTTCGGGCCAACGAGACGGTGGACGCGCCGCCGCTCCGGCATGACGAAGCGTTCGTCTCGCTCCGGGCGGAAGCGCCCGACCTGCCGCGGCTGCACCGCGGGGCCGAGGTCATGCTGGACCGCCCGCTGCCGCTCGAGCGCGAGCGCATGGGCCGAATCACGCTGGGCGGCAGCCGCTACATCCTGGTGGAGTTTCCTCGGCTGGTGAGCACCGAGGCGGTGACCAACGCCCTCACGCGCGTGCGCGACGCCGGCTTCGTACCCGTGCTGGCGCATCCCGAGCGGTACAGCGCGTGCTCCGTGGAATCGGTGTCGTACTGGCGCGGGCTCGGCACCAAGATGCAGGTGGACGCCACCACGCTGCACTCCACCCAGGCGCGCGGGCAGCGGGCCCGCCAGCTCGTGGGCGCGGGGCTGGCCGACATCCTCGCGGGCGACAACCACGGCGACGAGCGGTCCATCGCCGGGGGCGCCGATTTCCTGGTGGCGCTGGATGGCGACCAGCAGGCCGAGCTGCTCACGGTCCGGAACCCTGGCGCCATCCTGCGCGACGAGCCGCTGATCGACGTGCCGCCGCTCGAGATCCGGCGCACCTGGATGCAGCGCCTGCGGCGCCTGCTTGGCGGCAAGGCGTGAGCGCCGACCGGGTGGCCGCGGCGCTCGACACGCTGGCCGCTCTCGCCGGGGCTGCCCGGCCGCTGGCGCCGATGGTCGCCCGGGTGGCAGAGCGGTACACCGAGGCGCTTCGCGCGGGCGGCACCCTCTACTTCTGCGGCAACGGCGGCAGCGCGGCCGACGCCCAGCATCTCGCCGCCGAGTACGTGGTGCGCTACGCGGCCGACCGGCGCCCGCTCGCCGCCGCGGCGCTCACGACCGACACGTCCATCCTGACCGCCGCGGCCAATGACCTGGGCTTCGAGCGGGTGTTCGCCCGCCAGGTCGAGGCGCGGTGCGGTCCGCGGGACGTGCTCGTGCTCCACAGCACGAGCGGCCGGAGCGCCAACTTGCTCGCGGCCGCGCGCGCGGCCCGCGCGCGCGGGACGGCGACGGTGGCGTTCCTCGGCAGGGGCGGCGGGCCGCTCGCCGGAGAGGTGGATCTGGCGGTCGTGGTCCCCTCCGACGAGCCGGGCCCGATCCAGGTGCTGCACCTCGCCCTCGAACACGTCGTCGTCGAGCTGGTCGAGGCGGCGCTGCTCGCGGGCCCGTGAGCGCCTCGTGATCTCGCTCGAGGGACGCACCGCGCTGGTCACCGGCGGAAGCCGCGGAATCGGGCGGGCCGCCGCGCTCGCGTTGGCGCGCGCCGGCGCGGACGTGGCGCTCACCTACCACGCGCGCGCGGCCGACGCCGACGCGGTGGTGCGCGAGATCAGCGGCCTGGGTCGGCGGGCCCTGGCCCTGGGCGGCGACCTCGCCGATCCCGGTGTATGCGCTGCGATGGCGGAGGAGGTGGGCCGGGCGTTCGGCCGGCTCGACTGCTTCGTGGCCAACGCCGGCATCTGGCCGGCCGAGGACGTCGCCCTCACCGCGATGCCGCTCGAGCGGTGGCGGCGGACGCTGGCCGCGAACCTCGACGGCGTCTTCCTGAGCACCCGGGCTGCCCTGGGGCTCATGGGCCCCGGCGGACGGGTGGTGATCGTCTCGAGCACCGCGGGCCAGCGCGGCGAGGCCTTCCACGCCGACTATGCCGCCACCAAGGGAGCGGTGATCGCATTGACCAAGTCGCTCGCCATCGAGTGCGCGCCCGACATCCTGGTCAACTGCGTGGCGCCCGGCTGGGTCGACACCGAGATGTGCGACTCGGCATTCACGGGCGAGGGCCGCGCGCGAGTGCAGGCCACCATTCCGCTCCGGCGGATTCCGCCCCCCGAAGACATCGCCGGTCCGATCCTGTTCCTCTGCAGCGACCTCGCCCGCCACGTGACCGGCGAGGTGCTCAACGTGAACGGCGGGAGCGTGCTGTGCGGGTGAGGCGGCGGGCCCGATGATCCACCTCCTCTTCACCGGCGGCACCATCTCGATGCAGCGCGACCCCGCCGCCGGCGGCAACGTGCCGGCGCACGGCGGCGAGGCGCTCGTCGGGCTCTCGGGCGGGCTCGACGACGTCGGCCCCTATCGCATCGAGAACTGGGCGAGGCTTCCGGCCTCGCATCTCGGCCCGGAGCGGCTGTGGGCGCTGCGGGAGCGCGTGAGGGAGATCGCGGAGGCGGGTGAGGTCCGAGGGATCGTCGTCACCCACGGCACCGACACCCTCGAGGAGACCGCGTACCTGCTGGCGCGCACGCTGCCGCCCGAGGTTCCGGTGGCGATCACCGGCGCCATGCGCACCTCGTCAGACGAAGGCTGGGACGGGCCCCGCAACCTGATCGACGCCGCGCGGGTGGCGGCGAGCCCGGCCGGCGCGGGGCGCGGCGCGATGGTGGTGTTCCACGGCGAGATCCTCGCCGGAGAAACCGCGGTCAAGACGCACGCGACCGACCCGGCCGCCTTTTCCGCGCCCCACGCGGAGCCCGTCGGCGCCGTCGAGGAGGGGCGCGTCGTATTCCGCGGTCCGCCTGTGGCGCGGGCGCCGCTGCTGCAGCCGGACGGGCTCGGCGCGCGGGTCGCGCTGGTGCCGGTGGTCGTGGGCGACGACGGCACGCTGCTCGACCTGGCGCGCCCGGAATACGACGGCGTCGTGATCGAGGCGTTCGGCAGCGGCAACATGCCGCCCGGCGCCGTGCCGGCGGTGCGCCGCTGGCTCGAGGAGGGGAAGCCGGTCGTGCTCGCATCGCGCTGCGCGTACGGCGAGGTGACGCCGCTCTACGCCTTCGAGGGCGGCGGGGCGCGCACCGTGGCGCTCGGCGCGGTGCCGGCGGGGCCGCGCTCTTCCTCGCAGGCGCGCATGGAGCTCATGCTGGCGCTGTCCGCCGGCGTGGCTTACGGCGGGCGATGAGCGCCGCGGGCGAGCTCGCCATTCCCGAGGAGGTCCTCGAGATCGCGCGCACGCTGGAGGACGCCGGGTTCGAGACCTGGTGCGTGGGCGGCGCGCTGCGCGACGCGCTGCTGGATCATCCGCACTCCGACTACGACCTCGCCACCGCCGCCACCCCGGCGCAGGTCACGGCGTTGTTCCGCCGGACCGCGCCGGTGGGCGAGAAGTACGGCACCGTCGGCGTGCTCGACCGGCACCGGCGGCTGCACGAAGTCACCACCTTCCGGCGTGACGTGGCGACCGACGGCCGGCACGCGGTGGTGGCGTACGGCGTCTCGCTCGACGACGACCTCGCCCGCCGCGACTTCACCATCAACGCCATCGCCTACCATCCGCTCCGCCGCGTCTGGCACGACCGGTTCGACGGCCGAGGGGACCTCGCCCGCAAGCTGGTCCGCGCGGTCGGCGATCCCGCGGCCCGGTTCCGCGAGGACTACCTGCGCATTCTCCGCGCGATCCGCTTTGCCGCCCGCTTCGGGTTCGCGGTGGAGGACGAGACCTGGCGCGCGGCGGTGGCCGCGGCGCCCGGGCTGGCCCAGCTCTCCGCCGAGCGCGTGCGCGACGAGTGGTTCAAGGCGCTCCGCACCGCGCGGTCGGTCGCCGAGCTGGTGGGTCTCTGGGTCCGGGTGGGCGCCGCGGCGGAGTGGATCTCCGAGCTCGCGTCGGTGCCGGCGGACCTGCTCGCCCGCGCCGACGCGGCGCCCGCCGGCGCCCGCGACCCGGTGCTCCTCACGACCCTGCTCCTGGGCGACGCCGCGGCGCCCATGCTCCGCCGGCTCCGCGCGTCGAACGCCGAGATCGAGCGCGCCGCAGCGATGGCGCGCGGGCCGGCCCGCCCGGCCGGCGGCGACGAGCGCTCGGTACGCCGCTGGCTCGCGACGGCCGGCCGGGCCGCCGACGACCTGCTCGCGCTGGAGGCGCTCCGCACCGGCGGCGCGGCGTCGTGGGCGGAGCCGGCGGCGCGCATCCGCGAGCGCGGTGACCCCCTCGTGCGGGGCGACCTGGCCGTCAGCGGCCGGGACCTGCAGGCGATCGGGGCGTCGGGACCGAGAGTGGGCGAGCTCCTGGGCGCGCTGCTCGACCGCGTGCTCGACGAGCCGGCCCTCAACCAGCGCGACACGCTGCTCGCGCTCGCGCGGGAGATGGGGTGACGAGCGCGTCGCTCGCGTCGCTGGGATTCGCGCTGGCCGCCGCGCTCGGGAACGTGGCGGGCGCCATGGCGGTGGTGCGGGGCGAGCGCCGGAGCCTCCACGTCATCGACGCCTGCCTCGCGTTCGGCGCCGGCTTCATGCTCGCCGTGGCCACGCTCGGCATGCTGCCGGTGGTGCTGGGAGGCGCGCCCGAGGACGCGATCTTCGTCCTCGCGGGTTACCTCGCGGTGCACCTGGCCCAGCACGTATTGACGCCGCACTTCCACTTCGGCGAAGAGACCCACCGGGTGAGCGCCGGGGCCGGCGTCTCCGCCATGCTCGGCCTCACGCTGCACACGTTCTTCGACGGGGTGGCCATCGCGAGCGGGTTTCTGGTGTCCGGCCGGCTCGGCGTGCTGCTGTTCCTGGCCGTCCTGCTGCACAAGCTACCGGAGGGCGTCACGATCGCGAGCGTCATGGTGGCGGGAGGACAAAGCCGCCGCCGGGCGATCGGCGCCGCCGCGGTGCTCGGCGCGGCCACCATTCTCGGCGTGCTGCTGACCGACCAGGTGGCGCCGCTCGCGCGGCACGGCCTCGCCATCTCGGCCGGGGTCACGCTGTACGTGGCCGCGTCCAACCTGGTGCCGGAGTTTCAGGGCAAGCGGGGCGGCCCCACCGCCGCGGCCTTCTTCGGCGGCGCGCTGGCGTACTTCCTCGCCGAACGTCTGCTCGAGGCGTGGGCCGGATGACTCCGCGAAAGCGCCCGGAGGCCGGCGCGTCGGAGTCGCTGTTCGCGGCCACCGCGCGCGAGGCGCAGCCCCTCGCCGCGCGCATGCGGCCCCGGACGCTCGACGAGTTCGTGGGGCAGGAGCACCTGCTCGCCGCGGGCAAGCCGCTTCGGGAAGCCATCGAGCGGGGCGTGCCCGGGTCGATGATTTTCTGGGGGCCTCCGGGCAGCGGCAAGACCACGCTGGCGCACCTGGTGGCGAGCGCGTCGCAACGGGTGTTCGTCCCGTTCAGCGCGGTCACCGAGGGCGTGCCGCGGATCCGGGAGATCGTGACCGCCGCGCGCGGCCGGCTCGAGGCGGGTGGCGCGCAGACCATCATGTTCGTGGACGAGATCCACCGGCTCAACAAGGCGCAGCAGGACAGCCTGCTGCCTCCGTCCGAAGACGGCACCATCACCCTGATCGGCGCCACGACCGAGAATCCCAGCTTCGAGATCAACGGCGCGCTCCTGTCGCGCACGCGCGTGTTCGTGCTCGAGCCGCTCACCGCCGACGACCTCGAGGACCTGCTCCGCCGCGCGCTCGCCGACGAGGAACGGGGGCTGGGCGGGCGCGGCATCACCGTGGACGAGGACGCGCTCCGGTCCATCGCCGTCGAGGCCGATGGCGACGCGCGCCGGGCGCTCACGGTGCTCGAGGCGGCCGTCGCGCACGTCGGAGACGGCGCTCGCGTCACCGTCGAGGTCGCGCGCGAGGCCATGCAGAAGCGATTCGCCCGCTACGACAAGACCGGCGAGGAGCACTACAACCTGCTCTCCGCCTACCACAAGTCGCTCCGGGGAAGCGATCCGCAGGGTGCGCTCTACTGGATGGCGCGGATGATCGACGGCGGAGAAGATCCGATGACGCTCTTCCGCCGGGCGATCGCGATGGCGGCGGAGGATATCGGGCTCGCCGATCCGAACGCCCTGGTCATGGCCGTGGCCGCGCGCGACGCGTTTCACATGCTGGGGCCGCCGGAGGGATACCTGCCGCTGGCGGAGATGACCATCTACCTCGCGACCGCACCCAAGTCCAACAGCGCCAAGGTCGCGCTGGGCGCGGCGATGGCGGCGGCGCGCGAGACGCCGGCCGCTCCGGTCCCGCTCCACATCCGGAACGCACCGACCGGACTCATGAAGGAGCTCGGCTACGGCAGGGGCTATCGCTACGCCCACGACTCGCCCGATGCCTACCTGCCGCAGGAATACCTGCCCGACGTGCTGCGTGGCACGACGCTCTATCAGCCCGGCGCGTTCGGCTACGAGAAGAAGGTGGCGGAGCGGATCGCCTGGTGGGAGCGGAAGAAGGCGGAGGAGGCGGCTGGGGGCGAAAGCGGCCAGGGCGGAGAAGAGGCTGGCGAGGCGGGGGAGGGAGACGGGTGACGCCACCTTCATCCCGAGCGAAGCGAGGGACCTTCTCCGATGCACCGGAAGGCCGCCGCGAGCTTCGAGCCGAGCCGAGCGAGGTCCCTCGCTTCGCTCGGGATGAAAAGGTGGGCCCCCTGTGACGCCGCCCACCGCCGGCAGCTTCCGTTCCGGCCATAGTCGGACATGATCGCCGGCTATATTTCAGGCGTCGGGAATGTCGGGGGCGGGCGCAGGGTCGCCCGCGGCGTCCTCGGCGCCGCCCTGCTCGCGGCCTGTGCCGGGCTGCCGGGGGTGTTCGAGCAGCCGGACGTCAACCTCCGGCAGGTTGCGGTCCGCGGCGTGGGCCTCACCGGCGGGACCCTGAATCTCACGGTTGGAGTGTACAATCCGAACAAATTCAACCTGCAAGGGACCAGGCTGCAGCTGGGGCTCGACGTGGAGGACTCGCACGTCGGCGACCTGGTCTACGACAGCGACTTCCAGGCTCAGCAGGGAGACACGACCGTCCTGACGCTCCCGCTCGCCGTCACCTGGAGCGGCCTCGCTGGCGCCGCGCGCACCGCGCTCAACAGCGGCGAGCTCCCCTACACCATCAAAGGGCAACTCACCGTGGCCACGCCGATCGGTGAGCAGAAGGCGCCCTTCACCCATTCGGGCCGCGCCCCGTTGACTCGGGTCGGGGCGCTGACCCCCCGGGCGACCGGGCAGTAGTCCGAGCGCCAAGGAGTCCCCTATCCGGACACCGATTCAGGTACGCGATCCGATCGAACGCGCCGTCCTCGTCGCCGCCCCACGCAAGGGATCGAGCGACGCCCGCCACGTCACCGAGCATCTCGATGAGCTGACCCGGCTGGTGGACACCGCCGGGGCCGAGGTGGTTGGCCGCATGTCCCAGCAGATCGCCTCGCCCAGTCCGGCCACGCTGATCGGCGAAGGCAAGGTGGAGGAGGTGGCCGCGACCGTGGCCGAGTCGGGCGCCACGCTCGTGATCTTCGACGAGGAGCTGAGCCCGGTGCAGGGCATGAACCTCGAACGCGAGCTCAACGTGCGGGTGATGGATCGGCCCGAGGTCATCCTCGACATCTTCTCCACCCGGGCGCGCAGCCACGAGGCGAAGCTGCAGGTCGAGCTGGCGCAGCTCGAGTATCTCTTGCCGCGGCTCACCCGCATGTGGACCCACCTGTCGCGTATCCGTGGCGGCATCGGCCTCCGCGGGCCGGGTGAGACCCAGCTCGAGACCGACCGGCGGATCATCCGCCAGCGGATTCAGGGACTCAAGGCCAAGCTCAAGGGTGTCGAGCGGCACCGGGAGACGCTGCGCGCCGGGCGTGACGCGATGCTGAGCGTCGCGCTCGTCGGCTACACCAACGCCGGCAAGTCGAGCCTGCTTCGGGCGCTCTCGGGGCAGCACGAGATCGTGGTCGAGGACCGCCTCTTCGCCACGCTCGATACG
>JAICUS010000172.1 GCA_025935735.1 Solirubrobacteraceae bacterium
ACGCCGAGCTCGCGCTGCGCGGCGGCGCTGCGCTCGAAGCGCTCGAGGTCGGCGTCGCTGTGCCCCGGCCGCAGGTAGCCGTTGCGGACGATCTCCAGGTGGCCGGCCGTCTCGAGCGCGGTCAAGAAACGCATGCTGACCACGCGGACCGCGATCGCCGGCGGGTCCAGGTACTGCGTCTCGATGATGCCGACCGACAGCCCGGAGGAGGCGGCGGCGACGTGCGCGCGGTCGATCACCTTGACGTCCTCGATGCCCTTCGCGCGCAGGTGGTAGGCGGTGCAGAGCCCGAGCGCGCCGGCGCCGACCACGACGACGGAGGTCACGCGGCGGCCGCCGCTGCGAAGAGCTCGAGCACCTGGTCGATCACGCCGTCGTCCATCGGGGTCGAGACGCACATCAGCCCGTGGCGGCCGACGAGGACGCCGGCGCGATAGAGGCGCCACCACAGCTCGTCGTCCATCGCCGCGCGCGCGAGCGAGCCGCGGCCGTGCACCTCCAGCCCGAGCGCGGTCACGCCGGCGCGCAGGCGGTCGCCGAGCGCGTTGACGCGGGCGATCTCCGCGGGCGTGAGCAGCTCCAGCGCGGCCAGGCCCGCGCGCATCGTCGGCGGGTTGGCGGTGAACGTCCCGCCGTGCTCGAGCGCATCAGGGCGGTGCGGGTCGAACAGCGCCATCACGTCCGCCCGGCCGCCGAACGCGCCGACGGGCAGCCCGCCGCCGATCGCCTTGCCCAGGGTGACGAGGTCCGGCTCCAGTTCGTAGGCCGAGTGCAGCGCGCCGTGCTCCAGGCGGAACGTGATCACCTCGTCGACGACCAGCAGCGCGCCGGCGCCGCGCGCGGCGCGCTGCACCGCGTCCGCGAACTCCGGCGTCGCGGGGCGCAGGCCGGCGCGGTTGGGCATCAGGTCGACGAGCACGCAGGCCAGCCGCTCGCCGTGCCCGGCCACCGCGCGCTCCAGGGCGTTCGAGTCGCCCCACGGCACGAGCACCGTGTCGGCGATCAGCCCGGGCGGCACGCCGCGCGGCGAGCGCAGCACGCCGTCGTAGGCGCCGTGGTAGCAGCCCTCGAAGCGCAGGACCGCCGGCCGCTCGGTGTACGCGCGGGCGAGCCGCAGCGCGGCCATCACCGCCTCGGTGCCGGAGTTGGCGAAGCGCACGCGCTCGACCGCCGCGATCCGGTCGACCAGGTGGGCGGCCAGCGCCACCTCGCTCTCGGTCGGCAGCCCGACCGACACGAGCTCGCGCGCGGCTGCCGTGAGCGCCTCGACGACCACCGGATGCCCGTGGCCGTGCATGAGCGCCGACATATTGGCCTGCAGGTCGATGACGGTGTGGCCGTCGGCGTCCAGCAGCCGGTGGCCGGCGCCGCGCACCGCGTAGGGCGGCCGCGGCGGCACGAAGACGGTGGAGCGGGTGTTGCCGCCCGGGAGCGCGGCGGCGGCGCGCTCGCGGACGCTCATGCGTCCCGGACCTCGATCCCCAGCCCGCGGGCCAGCAGCGGCCCGAGCTCGACGAGCTGGAGCGAGTCGATGATCGCCCCGCGCAGCGCGAGCACGTCGCCGTCCGGCACGAGCGCGGAGCCGCGCAGGTCGACGCCGTTCATCCGGGCGTCGTCCAGCGCCACCCGGCGCAGCCCGCAGCCCGCGAACCGCGTCTCGCGCAGCGCCGCGCCGCCCAGGTCGGCGTCGTCGAGCACGCAGTCCTCGAAGGTCGCCCGCCGGAACGTCGCCCGCCGCAGGTTCGCCAGGTCGAGCTTGCAGTCGCGCAGGACCACGTGGTCGGCCTGCAGCGAGGCGCCGACGAACCCGGTCATGCGGCAGCGCTCGAAGCGCACGCGCTGCAGCTGCGCGCCCGTCCAGTCGGCGTTGGAGATGTCCGCGTCGGACACCACGACGTCGATCAGCCGCAGCGAGCGCAGGCGCGTGTCGGCCAGCCGCGCGCCCTCCAGCCGGCTGCGGGCGATCCGGCCGCCGGCCGCCGAGAGCCGGCTGAGGTCGGCGGTCACGAGCATGTCCTCGAGGTCGAAGCCGGCCTGGAGCGTGTCCGGCTCCCAGGGCGTCAGCGCCTCGTCGGCCACGTCGGGCGCCTCGGTCGCGCCCGGCGAGGCCCGTCTGTCGAGCGGCATCGCGGCAGGATACGGTCCCGTCGTGGCCGTACGCCTGCTCACCTGGGCCGAGCGCCCCGACCTGGCCGACCGCGGGCCGGACTCCGCCGCGGTCTGGCCGGAGTACAACCTGCACGCCGACGTCTTCAATGACTGGTGGGGACCGCTGCTCGACGAGCTGCCGGAGTTCCAGTTCGCGCTCTACGACGAGGAGGCCGACGCCGTGCTGGCCGAGGGCCACACGGGCCCGCTGGCCTGGGACGGCGACGACGCGACGCTGCCCGGCGGGATCGACGAGGCGCTGCGCCGCGTGGTGGAGACGCGGCGGGCCGGCGGGCCGGTCGACACGCTGTGCGCGCTGGCCGCCGAGGTGTCGCCGGACGCCCGCCGCGGCGGGCTGTCCGGGCAGCTGCTGGCCGGGATGCGCGAGCTGGCCGGGCGCCACGGGCTGCGGCGTTTGATCGCGCCCGTGCGGCCGTCGTGGAAGGAGCGCTATCCGCTCGCGCCGATCGAGCGCTACGTCGCCTGGCGGCGCGCCGACGGGACGCTGTTGGACCCGTGGATGCGGCTGCACGAGCGGCTCGGCGCCAGGGTGGGCGCGCCGCTGCCCGAGTCGATGCTGATCAGCGGGACGGTGGCCGAGTGGGAGGGCTGGACCGGGCTCGCGCTGCCGGACTCGGGCGACTACGTCTTCCCCGCCGGGCTGGCGCCGCTGCGCGTGGACCGCGAGGCCGGCCGGGCGACCTACTGGGAGCCGAACGTCTGGATGATCCACCCCGAGCTGACGTGACGGTCCGCGAGGCCACCGCGCGCGACGCCGCCGCGTGCGCGGCGATCTATGCGCCGTATGTCACCGACACGCCGGTCAGCTTCGAGGAGGCGCCGCCGCCGGCGGCGGAGATGGCCGAGCGGATCGCCGCGGCGGTGCTGTGGCTGGTGCTCGAGGACGAGGGCCGCGTCACCGGCTACGCGTACGCCGGGCGGTTCATGGAGCGCGCCGCCTACCGCTGGGCGTGCGAGGTCAGCGTCTACTTGGAGCGCGGGCGCGCGCGGCGCGGCGGCGGCCGGGCGCTCTATGAGGCGCTGCTGGCGGCGCTGCGCGACCGCGGCTACCTGGTCGCCGTGGCCGGGATGACGCTGCCGAACCCCGCTTCGGAGGGCTTCCACCGGGCGATGGGGTTCGAGCCGGTCGGCACCTACCGCCGGATCGGCTACAAGCACGGCGCGTGGCACGACGTGGCGTGGACGCAGAGGGTGCTGGCTTGTGGTGACGAGCCGCCGAGCGAGCCCGACGCCTCGTAGCGCCGGCGAACGGCTGCTGGGTAGGGGATGGGGAGCCTTCCGCCGCGCATGCTCGATCGTCTCCGCGTGCGAACCGATCAGGATCGACCGGGAATGTGACACACCGGAAAGACGTGGGGCTGGTTAGTCGCTCTATACGCGACTGACCAGCCCCGCCTCGCCGCGGGCGCCGTAGAAGCGATCATCTGCGCACCGCGGCCGAACCCCTCACTCCCCTACCCAGCAAGCAGTTCGCCGATCCCACCGAGGCGTCTCAAACCGCCATCAACCGCACCCGGCCCCAGGCGCTGTTCACATACCCCTTGGGGTTCCACACGCTCTCGGCATGCTCCGGCTGGGTGGCCGCCGCGCTGTCCCACGCGCGCACGACGACGGTGTGCTCGCCGGGCGCCAACGCCACGGGGTGGCGCCACAGGCGCCAGGCCCAGCGGCCGAGGTCGTCGAGCAGCTCGGCGTCCTCCCATTCGTGGCCGCCGTCGAGCGACACCTCGACCCGGGTGACGTGGCGCTCGCCGCCGGCGAAGGCGTAGCCGCGCAGCTCGACCTCGCCGGCGTCCACCCGTGCGCCGTCGGGCGGCGAGAGCACCTCGGAGTTCAGCGCGATCTCGCCCAGCTCGTCGCCCGCGCCGGGCGCCGGGGACTCCTCCGGGTGCAGCAGGCGGTAGGCGACGGCCTGGAAGTAGCCCGCGCACGGCTCGGCGCTCAGCTCGACCCGGGTCAGCCACTTCACGCTGCGCGCGCCGATGTAGCCCGGCACGACCGCCCGCAGCGGCGCGCCGTGGACCGGGGTCAGCGGCTCGCCGTTCATCTCCCAGGCCAGCAGGACCTCGGAGCGGCGCGCCTTCTCCAGCGGGACCGAGCCCGCGAACGGCTGCGGCGGGACGGCCTCCTCGGCCCGGTCGGCGGCGTGGAAGACGACGTGCGCGGCGCCGTCGGCCACGCCCGCGGCGGCCAGCACGTCGCGCAGCCGGGCGCCGCGCCAGCGCGCGGTGCCGGTGGCGCCCGGCCCCCAGGGGGCCTCGCCGGGGATGTCGCGCACCGCGATCAGCCCCGCGCGGCGGTTGCCCGCGCACTGCAGCGTGGCGGTCAGCTCGGCGGGCTCGAAGCGCTCGCGCAGGTCGTCGGTGGTGAGCGAGAGCGGCTCGCGCACCAGCCCGTCCACCCGCACCGCGCCCAGGCCGGAGTCCGGGACCGGGCCGTGGTTGCGCACGTAGAAGCGCTCGAGCGGGGTCAGCGACGCGGCGGCCAGCGCCGGGGCCGGCGGCTCGGCGTTGAACGGGTCGTGCTCGTGAACGACGGTGTCGGGTGGCTTGCCGTAGCGCAAGCCGAAGAGGGATATCAGGCGGGCGCGACCGCGGGGCGCGCGGCGGGCGCCGGGGTCGGCGCGGCGGGCTCGCGGAGCGTCAGCTCCCAGCCGGGATCGCCCACCACGGCGAGCAGCGCGTCGGCCACCGCCGGGTCGAACTGGGTGCCGGCGCAGCGCCGCACCTCGGCCACGGCCTCGGCCACGGGCATGCCCTTGCGATAGGAGCGCGTCGTGGTCATCGCGTTGAACGAGTCGCAGACGGCCACGATCCGCGCGGCCAGCGGGATGGCCTCGCCGGCCAGCCCGTCGGGGTAGCCGCGGCCGTCGAAGCGCTCGTGCGACGCGCGCACGACCAGGCCGACGCTGGACAGGAAGCCGCCCACGCGGTCGAGCATCTTCTGGCCCTCGACGGTGTGGGTCTTCATGATCGCCCACTCCTCGTCGTCCAGCTTGCCCGGCTTGTTGATGATCGCGTCGGGGATGTGGATCTTGCCGATGTCGTGCAGCAGCGCGCCGAGCTCGGTCTCGCGGCGCACCTCCTCGCTCACCCCGAGCTGCTCGGCCACGCGTACCGAGAGGTCGACGACGTCCTCGGTGTGATGGCCGGTGTACTCGTCGTCCTCCTCGAGCAGATCGCGCAGCAGCAGCGCCGTACCGCGATAGGACTTGCTCAGCTCGAGCGTCTGGGCGATGCGCGCCTCGCGCTCGCGGGCGAACACTGCGAGCAGGGCGGCGAGCGGCAGCACCAGCAGCGCGGCGGCAGGCGCGTCCGCGGCGGCGAGCGCCGCCAGCAGGCCGATCGGGGCGAGCAGCACGTCGACCTCGTAGATCTTCAGCCCCTCTCGCAGCAGCTCGCGCGCCGGCGTCCCCACGGCCAGCCGGACGCGGGTTGCAGTCAGGGCGAGGTCGAAGGCGAACTGGGCGGCGAACGCCGCCAGCCAGGCGGGCCAGGCGCCCAGGTGGGGGAGCTGCTCGCCCAGCGCCCACAGCACGAACGCGGGCGCGAGCGCGAAGCCCGAGTCGCAGACCGCGTAGTACGCCGTCCAGAGCGGGTGGCCCCGGCGCGCGAGGTCGGCGCCCCGCGTCGCCGTCCCGGCGGCGATGACCAGCAACGGCACGAGCGGCGTCGGCAGCAGCAGGAGCATCGGGACGAACAGCAGCTGAGTCGGCATCGTCCGTGTCTCGCCGAACACGAACTCGACCCGCTGCAGGCCCAAGTAGGCCACGACGAACAGCGCGGCCAGGCCCGGCGAGAACGGCCGGGCCGGATGGGCGAGCGCGGCGAAGCCCACGGCGGCGGCGAGGACGACCGCGGCGACGACCGTCTCGACGCGGCGCTCCCGCCGGTCATGGGCTCCCGTGGAACGTCGCTCGAGCGACTGCTCCATCCGGCGCTGGGTGGCGGCATCGATCTGGGACATGGCTGATTTCGCCGTCTCTCGACGGGTGTCCTATGTGGTCGGCCGCCCGACGCGCCGACTTTAGGGGCCAAGAGGGCATCCCACGAGCTGGCACGGAGGTCAGGCTCACACATGGATCGAAACAGGAAGTTCCAAGCGCTCATCGGCGCGGCCGCCGCGGTCGTCGCCACGTGCGCGTTCGCGACGCCGGCGCACGCCGGCATCCTCACCAAGTCGGCCACCGACTGCGACGACAGCGCGCTCACGCAGCCGTTCGCGCGGTATGGGGACCGCGCGTCGTACAAGTCGGTCGGCACGTTCGAGGCCGGCACCGCCGGCTGGGTGCTGACCGGCGGGGCCAAGGTCGTGAGCGGCAACGAGTCCGCCCACGTCAACGCCGCCGGCGACGCGCACTCGCTGCTGCTGCCCTCGGGCTCCAGCGCCACCACGCCGGAGGTCTGCGTCGGGCTCGACGAGCCCACGCTGCGCTTCTTCACGCGCAAGAACAGCGGCCTGCTGTCCACGATGGCCGTCACGGTGCACGTGCAGACGTCGCTGGGCATCTGGCTCGAGCTGCCGATCGGCGTCGACCTCGGCGGGTCCTGGCACCCGTCGCTGCCGATGCTGGTGGTGGCCAACCTGCTGCCGCTGCTCCCGCCGGACCGCACGGCGGTGAAGTTCACGTTCCGCCCGCTGCTGGGCGGCAGCTGGCAGGTCGACGACGTCTACGTCGACCCGATGGCGCGCGTGCGCTGAGCGCCTGAGCGCTCACGGGCCCGCGTAGATGGCGCGGGCCCGGAAGCGCAGGCGGTGGGGGTACTCCTCCAGCGCGTGCGCGACGAGCCCCGCGGTGCGGGCGATCGCGAAGGTCGCCTCCGCCGCGCCGGGCTCCAGGCCCAGGCAGTCGGTCACGGCGCCGAGCGCGAGGTCGACGTTCGGCGCCGGCCCGTCGTGGCGCCCGACGGCGTCGAGCACGGCCCGCGCGACCGCGAGCCTCGCCGGGTCGGGCTCCGCCTCGCGCAGGAGCTCCAGCAGCACGTCCGCCCGCGGGTCGCGCCCGGTGTAGACGGCGTGCCCGAACCCGGGCAGCGCTTCCCCGGCGGCGAGCCGCTCGCCGAGCACGCCGGGCGCCGCATCCGCGTCGGGGATGGCCGCGAGCAGGCGCTCCACCGACGTCCCCGCGCCGCCGTGCAGCGCGCCGCCCTGCGCGCTCAGCCCCGCCAGGACCACCAGGTAGGGATCCGCGTGCGCCGAGGCGGCCACCCGCGCGGCCAGCGCCGACAGCGCGAGCTCGTGGTCGGCGAGCAGGATCAGCGCGGCATCGAGCAGCCGCAGCCGCGCGGGCGTCGGCGCTGCGGGATGCAGGCGCGACCAGAGGCGCGCGGCGATCGAGCCGCGGTCCGGCACGCCGGGAGCGGCGGCCACGCGGCCCGGGGCCGCGGCGCCATCGCCGGCCGGCGGCTCGGCGGCCGTCCCCGCGGTCGGCAGGCCGTCGACCATCGTGGCGATCAGGCGGCGGGCGGTGGCGCGGACGGCCGGGGGGCGGAGGTCGGCGCGGAGGGGGTCGGCGGCGGCGGCGCGGGCCACGATCACGCGCAGGTGGTCCGCCGGGCGCGCGCCTTCGCCGGCGATCCGCGGACCCTGCCACGGTGTCGCGGGCTCGCCTTCCCACAGGAGCTCGGCGACGGCCTCGTAGGTCGACTCGCGGGCCAGGCGCGTCGCGTCGGCGCCGCGGTAGAACAGCGCGCCCTCGGGGTCGAGCCGGGTCAGCGCGGTCTCGACGACGATGCCCAGCTCGCCGGCGCGCGGGCCGCGGCGCCCGCGGGTGGCGAGCCGCTCCACCTCGGCGCGGGCGAACAGCGAGCGGCGGCCCTCCCGGTGGCGGGTGAGCTGTCCGCGGGAGACGTACGCGTACAGCGTCTCGGGCTTCACGCCCAGCCGCCGGGCCGCCTCCGCCGCCGTCAACATTGATTCGATCAACATTGACAATGTTGTCACACTCGATCCATGACCGCAACACCAGAGATCGCCGACGGGCTGGAGGGCGTCGTCGCCTTCGCCACCGAGATCGCCGAGCCCGACCGCGAGGGCGGCGCGCTGCGCTACCGCGGCGTCGACGTCGAGGAGCTGGTCGGCCGCGTGCCGTTCGAGCAGGTGTGGGGGCTGCTCGTCGACGGCGCGCTCGCGCCCGGCTTGGCGCCGGCCGAGGCGCCCTCCGCCATCCACACCACGGGAGACGTCCGCGCCGACCTCCAGGCCGCGCTTGCCCAGCTCGCGCCGCAGCTGGGCCTGAAGCCCCTGATCGACCTGGATTCCGGCCAGACCCGCGAGGACCTCGCCCGCGTATCGGCGGCGGCGCTGGACATCGTCGCCGAGGCCGCGCGCGGCGGCGGCGGTCCCGCGCCGCGGGCCGGCGGCGCCACCCTGGCCGAGCGCTTCCTGACGCGCTGGCGCGGCGAGGCCGACCCCGTCCACGCCAAGGCGATCGACGCCTACTGGAGCACCGCGGCCGAGCACGGCGTCAACGCGTCCACGTTCACCGCGCGGATCGTCGCCTCCACCGGCGCGGACGCGGCGGCGGCGCTGTCGGCCGCGGTCGGCGCGCTCTCAGGCCCGCTGCACGGCGGCGCGCCCGCCCGGGTCCTGAAGATGCTCGGCGAGCTCGAGGAGGCCGGCGACGCCACGCGATACGTGAAGCGCGTGCTCGACCGCGGGGAGCGGCTGATGGGGTTCGGCCACCGCGTCTACCGCGCCGAGGACCCGCGCGCCCGGGTGCTGCGCCGGGCCGCCCGGGAGCTGCGCTCGCCCCGTCTGCAGGCCGCCGAGGCGCTCGAGCGCGCCGCGCTGGACGAGCTCGCGGCCCGCAAGCCCGACCGCGTGCTGGCCACCAACGTCGAGTTCTGGTCGGCGGTCGTGCTCGACCACGCCCGCGTCCCGCCTCACCTCTTCGTCCCGCTGTTCGCCTGCTCGCGGACGGCGGGATGGTCCGCGCACGTGCTCGAGCAGAAGCGCTCCGGCCGGCTCATCCGGCCGACCGCCATGTATGTGGGGGAGGGGCCGCGAAGCCTGGGCTAGCGCACGCGCAACTTACGCGTACGCGTTCGCTCTTCCTGCTTCTCCACGACGCTCTGGATGAGCCGCAGGATCTCTGACGGCCCGGTGGCCTTCACGTGCCCGGACGCGAACGCCTCGCGCCAGTGGCGGATGGAGCCGTCCTTGGAGAGCTCGTTGAACTCCGTGCGGGGGAGCGAGAGCCGGACCTTGGCGTCGGAGGCGATGTCGCGGGTGATCTTCGGCCCCGGAACCTCGACGCGAAACAGCTGGATGTCACCGCGCCCGCGCAGCTCGAGCTCGAACACCAGCTTGAGCTTGGCCAGCGCCGGAACCTCACGCTGGAAACTCGCGATGGTCTGCTCGATCTGCGCTTTCGTTTCCGCGGTGGCCATGTGCCCAGATGTTACTTAGGCAGCGGCCACGTACCCCGGAAATCAGTCGCCTGAGCCGCGCGGCTTGTCCTTGAGCGCGTACTTCGACGTCCCGACCGGCACGGTGGGGTTGTCGATCTCGCCCAGGCGGCCGATCAGCTTGATCCACTGGTTCGGCTTGAGGATCTGGTCGATCTGCCGCGCGGCGGCCTTGTTCTCGCCGTACAGCGGGCGCCAGCCGATGTGGATGTGGTTGTAGTGGTCGGGCAGCGCCAGCGTGTTGTCCGCGCCCTTGAAGGTCATCAGCGAGATGATCTGGTGCGGCTTCATCGTCCCCTGCAGGGTCAGCAGCCGCTGGATCGTCACGTCGGTGATCGAGCCCGGGCCCTGGTGGCCGGTGATCGTGATGCCGTTGATCGCCCCGATGTCCACGGCCGTGCCGGTCGAGTGCTCGGAGACGTTGCCCGACGTGGTCAGGTAGGAGTGGCCGCACTCCAGCGCGGTCACGGTCGGCTTCAGGCCGGAGTCGGCCAGGTACTCGAGCGTGGCCAGCACGCGGCGGTCGATGATCCCGGAGCGGATGTCGGAGATCCCGCACGGATAGATCGAGATGCGCGGGTCGCTCAGCACCGTCCGGCCCAGGGCGGCCTTGCCCATGAGCATGATCTGGCCGATCGACGGCTGGCCGGCGTCGGTGCCGAACAGCGCGTTCTTGCCCTTGGCGCGATAGACGGAGGTCTTCTC
>JAICUS010000845.1 GCA_025935735.1 Solirubrobacteraceae bacterium
CACGGGCTCACGAAGCCGCAGGAACGGATCGTGCGCCTCGCGCCCGAGGTACATGTTCTGGACGACATCGAGGTTGTCGCACAGCGCGAGATCCTGGTAGACGACCTCGATCCCCAGCTTGGCCGCGTCCTTCGGGTTCGCGATGTGCACGGGCTTTCCCTCGAACAGGAACTCGCCCGAGTCGACGGCGTGAATGCCGGCGATCGCCTTGATCAGCGTCGACTTGCCGGCGCCGTTGTCGCCCAGCAGCGCGACGATCTCGCCGGCGTCGACGCTCAGGTCGGCACCGTCGAGCGCGCGCACGGCGCCGTAGCGCTTGACCGCGCCGCGGACCTCCAGCAGCGGCGTCATGGCGCCGCCGCCCGGGTGCGGAGCCGGCTCTCGAGCCGGCCGCGGAGCACGTCGAGCTCCAGTGACACGATCACCAGGACTCCGACCGCGATCAGCTGCCAGAACGGGCTGACGCCCAGCAGGTCGAGCCCGTTGCGGATCACGCCGATGATCAGCGCGCCGGCCAGCACGTTGAGCACCCGGCCGCGGCCGCCGAGGAAGCTCGCACCGCCGATGATCACCGCGGTGATCGAGTCGAGCTCGAGCAGCTGGCCGGCCTGCGGGGACGCCGAGTCGGTGCGGCCCGCGACCAGGATGCCGGCGATCCCCGCGAGCAGCCCGCACAGCGCGTAGACCGACAGCAGCACGCGGTCGGCGGGGATGCCGGCGCGCCGCGCTGCCTCGGGGTTGCCGCCGACGGCGTAGATCCAGCGGCCCCACTGCGTGCGGCCGAGCAGCGTCCCGACCGCGAGCGCCAGCCCGGCGACCAGCAGCACCGGCACCGGGATGCCGGCGAGCGTGCCCGAGCCGAGCGTGTCCACGGCGTGCGCCAGGCCGGTGCGCGTCTCGCCGTCGCTGATCACCAGCGCCAGGCCGCGGGCGATGCCCAGCATGCCGAGCGTGACGATGAACGGGTTCATCACGCGGCCGCCGACCAGCACGGCGCCGTTGGCCAGGCCGACGGCCAGCCCGGTGGCCGCGAACAGCGCCAGCGTGACCGCGTCGCCGCCGCCGGCGCCCGCGGCGACCACGCCGGCGAGCCCGACCACCGAGCCGACCGACAGGTCGATGCCGCGGGTGAGGATGACCAGCAGCTGACCGAGCGCCAGCACGGCCACGAACGACGCCTGGAAGCCGAGGTTGACCAGGTTCGCGCGCGTGTCGAAGTACGGCGAGAGCACCGCCATGGCCAGCGAGAGCAGCGCGAGGATCAACAGCGGGCCGGCCTGCAGCGTGCGCAGGCCGAGGGACGCGGCCCGGTCGCCCGCCGCCGCCGCCCGCACGCGCGCGGTCGCGGCGCTCATGCGCCGCCCTCCACCAGCCGCTGGAGCGCGACCGCCGGCGTGAGCAGCAGCCCGCCGTCGACCACGAAAGAGCTGCCGGTGACGTAGGACGCGTCGTCCGAGACGAGGTGGGCGATCGTCGCCGCGACCTCCTCAGGGGCGCCCGGGCGCCCGAGCGGGACCGGCGGCAGCGCGACCGTGTGCGGGTCGACGCCCGCCTTGCCCGTCATCGGCGTGGCGATGTGGCCGGGCGCGACGGCGTTGACCGTGATCCCGAAGGACGCCAGCTCGAGCGCCATGACCCGCGCGGCCATCCCGAGCCCGGCCTTCGCGGCCGCGTAGGCGGCGGCGAAGCGCAGCGGCGCGTGCTCGTGCACTGAGGTGACGAGCACGATCCGGCCGCCGCGCCCGGCGGCGACGAGCCGGCGGGCGACCGCCTGTGCACAGAGGAACGGACCGGTGAGGTTGACCTCGAGCGCCCGCCGCCAGCCGTCCGGCGTGTCGTCGAGCGTCCCCGCGCGG
>JAICUS010000730.1 GCA_025935735.1 Solirubrobacteraceae bacterium
CCGGCGCCCACGGCGGCCAGCGCCCGCTTGACGACCTCGCGGATCCCCAGGTCGCGCACGTCGTGCATGAACAGGCTCGTCACGCCGCGCTCGCGCTGCCAGGCGAACTCGGTCTCGCCCGGCCAGTAGCCCCGCAGGCCGATCTGGGCGTAGCGCGCCGGGTCGATCTGCTCGTCGTCGATGAGCCGCTTCATGAACGTGCCGTGCGAGACGGCCACGCCGAACACCTCGGCGCCGGTGTCCGTGTGCGTGTCGAAGTGGATGCACCCGACCGGGCCGTGGACGGCCGCGCAGGCGCGCACGCAGGGCTCGGTGATCGAGTGGTCGCCGCCCAGCGTGAACGGCAGCGCGCCCGCGGCCAGCGCCTGGCCGACCGTCGCCTCGATCGCCGCGTGCGAGGTGCGCGCGTCCGCGGGGATCACCGGCGCGTCGCCGAAGTCGACGATCCGCAGCGCGGCGAACGCGTCGATCTTCGCTTCGAGGTGCGGGCCCGGCGGGCAGCTCGCCGAGCGGATCGCCCGCGGCGCCAGCCGGGCGCCCGGGCGGTCGGACACCAGGTCGTCCATCGGCGCGCCGACGATCGCCACGTCGCAGCCGGCCAGCTCCGCCGGGTCCTGCGTGTAGACCGTGCCGCCGAACGTCAGCAGCCCGGCGTAGTCGGGCTTCTCGCCGTACCGGCGCCAGCGCTCGAGCGGGTCGATCACGGCGCCTCCGCCAGCACGTTGACGGTCTGGAACGCCGGGTCGCTCGCGCCGTGCAGCCGGGCGCCGCTCGACGCGAGCGCCCGCAGGTACTCGACCACCTCGGCGGTGATCCGCTCGCCCGGCAGCAGCGCGGGGACGCCGGGCGGATAGGCGGCGATCGACTCGCAGGAGATGCGCCCGATCGCGTCGTCCACCGCGACCTGCGCGGCCCGGCCGAGGAACGCGTCGCGCGGCGACACCGCGGCGTGCGCGCCCAGCGCCGCGGCCGGCGGGACGATCGGCACCGTGTCGCCGGGCCGCGCGAGCCGCTTGACCACCTCGTCGACGTCGCCGGCCAGCCGCCGCAGCCCCGCGGCCGTCTCGCCCAGCCCGGCGATGAACACGATCGTGGCCTGCATCGGCAGCTCCACGTGCACGTCGTAGGAGCGGCGCAGGGCGTCGGCGATCTCGTAGCCGGTGCGGCCGGTGCCGCGCACGTCGAGCACGATCCGCAGGGGGTCGTGGCCGGCGATCCCCATGCGGCCGACCAGCTCCGAGTCGACCAGCGCGATCCCGGGGATCGTCTCCAGCTTCTCCCGCGCCACGCCGATCGCCTGGATCGTCTCCCACAGCAGCTGCTCGCCGTGCAGCGCCAGCTGGCGCCGGGCGGCGTCCAGCGAGGCCAGCAGCAGCGACGACGGCGAGGTGGAGCGCAGCAGCCGCAGCGCCCGGGCGACCGCGCCGGCGTCGACCCGGCCGGAGTGCCCGATGTGCAGCATCGCGCTCTGCGTCAGCGAGCCGGCGATCTTGTGGGTGGAGGTGAGCATTGCGTCCGCGCCCTGCGACAGCGCGGTCGGCGGCAGGTCCTCGTGGAAGCCGAAGTGCGGGCCCCACGCCTGGTCGACCACCAGCGGGAGGCCGCGCGCGTGGGCGGCCTCGGCCAGCCCGGCCACGTCGGCCGCCATCCCGTAGTAGGTGGGGGAGACGACGAACGCGGCGCACGCGTCCGGGGTCTCGGCGAGCGCGCGCTCCAGCGCCTCCGGGGTCACGCAGTGGGTGATCCCCAGCTCCTCGTCGTACTCGGGCGCGACGAAGCTCGGGATCCCGCCGCTCAGCACGAGGCCGTCCACGAGCGAGCCGTGCGAGTTGCGCTGGACGACGATCCGCGTGCCCAGCGGCGCGAGCGCCAGGCAGAGCGTGTGGTTGCCCTGGGTGGCGCCGTTGGTCAGGAAGAACGTCCGCGCCGCGCCGAACGCCTCGGCGGCGAGCATCTCGGCCCGCTCGTAGGGCGTCGGCGACGGCCCGAGGTCGATCCCGTGGATGTCCTGCGGGATGTCGGCGGCCAGCGCGTCGGGCCCGATCGCCTTCAGGAACCCGGGGTCGGCGCCGGGCCCGCCCTTGTGGCCGGGCACGTGGTAGCGCGCCGGGCCGCGGAAGGCGTAGCCGACGACGGCGTCCAGGTACGGCGCGCTGGGCTGCTCGGATGCCTCCATGCGGGGCGCGATCATATGCGTGTCGAAACCGCGGGCGCTCGTTCGACGCCTCAGTGACAGCAACCCACGAGGAGGTCCCGGATGCGCTTCATGGTGATGGTCAAGGCGACGGAGGAGTCCGAGCAGGGCGTGATGCCCAGCACCGAGCTGCTCGAGCAGATGGGCCGCTACAACGAGGAGCTCGTCAAGGCCGGCGTGATGGTGGCCGGCGAGGGGCTGCACCCGAGCGCCAAGGGCGTCCGCGTGCGCTTCGACGGCACGCAGCGGCGGGTCATCGACGGCCCGTTCGCGGAGACCAAGGAGCTCGTGGCCGGCTTCTGGATCTTCCAGGTGAAGTCGCTGGAGGAGGCGGTCGAGTGGGTCAAGCGCTGCCCGAACCCGATGCCCGGCTCCTCCGAGATCGAGATCCGGCAGATCTTCGAGGCCGACGACTTCGGCGAGGCGTTCACGCCGGA
>JAICUS010000585.1 GCA_025935735.1 Solirubrobacteraceae bacterium
GCGGTCGCTCGGCCAAGCCGGCGACGTGCTCCACGCCTTCGCGAATCAGCTCGGCCTCGCTGCGGCCGCTCGCCGCAGCGGCGCGTTCCAAGGCCGCTTTCAGCTCATCGGGCAGGTAGACCGTGGTCCGGCGCATGCCATACATGTTGCCATATAAGCGTCGCGGCTAGCGCGGACGGCGTTTTCTGGGCTCGCGGCCCGGCGGCTGCCTGGGCTCGGGGCCGCCGGCCGGGATCGCCCACTTGCGCGTCTGCGGCTGTCCGACCTCCAGCGACACCCGTTCGTCGTCGTGGAAGACGTCCATCGGCTCGCCCTCGACGAGCTCGTAGGTCACCTCGCCGTGGCGCACGTCCACGCACAGCCGCCGGCCGCGGCGGAGCACGCGGAAGCGCAGCCGGGCGAGCGCGACGGGCAGCCGCGGCCGGAACATCAGGCCCCGCCGCGAGTCGCGCATGCCGCCGAAGCCCGCCACGGCGGCGATCCACGAGCCGGCCAGCGACGCCATGTGCAGCCCGTCGCGGGTGTTGCGCTCGAGGTCGCCGAGGTCCATCAGCGCCGCCTCGCCGAAGTAGTCATAGGCCAGCTCGAGGTGCCCGACCTCCGCGGCCACGACCGACTGGATGCAGGCCGACAGCGAGGAGTCGCGCACGGTGATCGCCTCGTAGTAGGCGAAGTCGCGCGCCTTCTGCTCGGCCGTGAACCGGTCCCCCCGCGTCAGCAGCGCCATCACGAGGTCCGGCTGCTTGACCACCTGCCAGCGGTAGAGCTGGAAGTACGGCACGTGCAGCAGCAGCGGGTAGTGGTCCTCGCCCCAGCGCGAGAAGTCCGGGACGGGATGGTGGAGGAAGTCGGCGTCCTGCGGGTGCACGCCGAGCCGCTCGTCGTAAGGGATGTGCATCGCGGCGGCGGCGTCGCGCCAGGAGGCGATCTCCTCGTCGTCGACGCCCAGCGCCGCCGCCTCCTCGCCGTGTCGGGAGGCCACCTCGGCGGCGTTGCGCAGGTTCCGCTCGGCCATCAGGTTCGTGTAGACGTTGTCGTCGACGATCGCCGAGTACTCGTCCGGGCCGGTCACGCCGTCGATGTGGAACACGCCCGAGGAGTCGTGGTGGCCCAGCGAGCGCCACAGCCGCGCCGTCTCCACCAGCAGTTGCAGCCCGGGCCCGCGGGCGAAGTCCTCGTCGCCGCTGGCGCGCAGGTAGCGCAGCGTCGCGTCGGCGATGTCGGCGTTGACGTGGAACGCCGCCGTGCCCGCCGGCCAGTAGGCCGAGCACTCCTGCCCGCGGATCGTCCGCCACGGGAACGCGGCGCCGCGCAGGTGCAGCTGGTCGGCCCGCTGGCGCGCGAGGTCGAGGGTCGAGCAGCGCCAGCGCAGCGCGTCCGCCGCCGCGTCCGGGGCGGTGTAGATGAGCACCGGCAGGACGAAGGACTCCGTGTCCCAGAACGCGTGCCCGTCATAGCCCGAGCCGGTCAGGCCCTTGGCCGCGATCGCCCGCTGCTCGGAGCGCGCGCCCGCCTGCAGGGTGTGGAAGAGCGCGAAGCGGACGGCCTGCTGGAGCTCCTCGTCGCCCTCGATCTCCACGTCGGCGCGCGCCCAGAAGTCGTCCAGGTACTCGCGCTGCTGGCGGCAGAGCTCGTCGAAGCCGGTGCCCCGGCCGCCGACCAGCGCGCCGTCGACCTGGTCGCGGATCGACGGCAGCGAGCGCCGGCTCGACCAGCCGTAGGCCAGGAACTTGGTCACGGTCAGCGACTCGCCCGCCGGCAGCTCGACGCTGAAGATGGCCCGCGCCAGGTCGTCGTTGATGTCCGAGAGCGCAACCACGTCGTCCGGGCCCTCGACCACGTTGTCCATCGCCGCGGCCATCCGCAGGCCGCTCTGGTGCGTGCGGTGCACGAGCGTCGCGCGGGCGCCGTGCAGCGCGTGGTCCTCGGGCACCAGCGGCGCCTCCAGCACGGCGGCCGCCCGGGGGTCCTCGCTGCGCACGGCGCCGGGCTCGTTGGCCACGAGCACGGACTGGACGGCGACCCGCAGCGGCTTGTCGTCGCAGGCGCGGACCGTGTAGCGGATCGCCGCCACCGCGCGCTGGACGAAGGAGACGAGCCGGATCGACTCGATCTGGACCTCGCGGCCGGCCGGCGAGCGCCAGTGCGCCTCGCGCCGCAGCACGCCCGCGCGCAGGTCCAGCGTGCGCCGGTGGCGCAGCAGCTCGCCGTAGCGGACGTCGAACGGCTCGTCGTCGACCAGCAGCCGGATGATCTTCCCGTTGGTCACGTTGACCACGGTCTGGCCGTCCTCGGGATAGCCGTAGCCGGCCTCCGCGTAGGGCAGCGGCCGCGTCTCGTAGAACGCGTTCAGGTAGGTGCCGGGGAGCCCGAACGGCTCGCCCTCGTCGAGGTTGCCGCGCAGGCCGATGTGGCCGTTGGACAGCGCGAGCACGGACTCCGACTGGGCGAGCACGTCGAGGTGCAGGCCGTCCTCGGTCACCGCCCACGGCTCGACCAGGAACGACGGGTGGGTGATCACTCGAGCAACTCGGCCAGGTCGTCGACGACGACGGCCGCGCCGTGGGCCTTCAGCGCGTCCCGCTGGCCGACCCGGTTGACGCCGATCACGCAGCCGAAGTCCCCCGCCCGGCCGGCCTCCACCCCCGCCAGCGCGTCCTCGAACACCGCGGCCTGGGACGGCTCGACCCCGAGCCGGCGCGCGCCCTCCAGGAACGTGTCCGGCGCCGGCTTGCCGTTCAACCCGAGCTCGTCGGTCACGTTGCCGTCGACGCGCTCCTCCAGCAGGTCCTCGATGCCCGCCGACCGGAGCACGTCCTGGCAGTTGTGGCTGGACGACACGACCGCGCGGCGCAGGCCGGCGTCCCGGGCGGCATTCAGATATCTGACCGAGCCCTCGTAGGCCTCGACGCCGTCGCGCTTGATCAGCTCGATCACGAGGTCGTTCTTGATGTCGCCCAGGCGCTTGACCTCGGCGTCGTCGACGTGGATGCCGCGCGAGGCCAGGAAGTCGCGCACGCCGGCGTCGCGCGGCTTGCCGTCGACGTACTCGTCGTAGTCGTCGTGGGCGTCGAACGGGCGCTGCCGGCCCTGCTCGCGCAGGTAGTCGTCGAACATCTGCTTCCACGCGTTCGCGTGGACGACGGCGGTCTGCGTGAGCACGCCGTCGAGGTCGAAGAGGCAGGCGGTCACGCCTTCGGGGAGGCCGAGCACGCCTGGGTTGTACCCCTTACTTCAAGCGGAAGGCACGGATGCGGTCGTCGTAGGACGCCGCGTCGCGCGCGTAGACGCCGTAGGCCAGCGCCTGGATGATCGACAGCAGGCCGGTGTGCGAGCGCACGAACGCCGGCGAGTTCGAGGAGTAGTAGAGCGTCCGCTCGGCCAGCTTGGAGACGTCGGACAGCGTCGCGTCGACGATGGCCAGCGTGGCCGCCTTGCGGTGGCGGGCGATCTTCATCGCGCGCACGACCAGCGGGTGCGGCCGGCCGGCGCTCAGCCCGATCACGAGCGTGTGCTCGTCGATGCGGCCGAGCCGGGAGAGCGCCTCCTGCGACGGGCTGGCGGCGATCTCGGCGCGCACGTCGAGCAGCATCAGCAGGTGGCGCAGGTAGGAGGCGAAGAACGCCATCTGATCGGTGCCGGCGATCAGGA